>NZ_JBPETA010000086.1:0-13017 GCF_051710365.1 Symbiopectobacterium sp.
CAAGGTTACGGATGGTAACGTGGGGAGTACTCATGCTGATTGGTCTGCAAAAAGCAGTAATAAATTCAGAACTTCAGAATACCGTCAAGTCCCGAAAAAAGAAAAATCAGGTGCGGAATGACGGCTGCAACATTGCCACGATCACTGCCTGTCTCTGTCGGCAATTGTGATGAAGAATGAGATTGCCCTGCACGGACGTGAGGCTATCGAGCACTATTTTGCCGAGGTGTAGCAAACCATGCAAAACGCCATCCATCGCGGCATGAACACCGAAGGTATTCTGCCCGGTCCGCTGCGCGTTTCTCGCAGTGCCTCGGCGTTGCACCGTTTGCTGTTTATCAACGATCGCTTCTCTAAAGATCCGATGGATGCCATGGACTGGGTAAACATGTTTGCCATGGCGGTTTCGGAAGAGAACGCCGCCGGCGGACGCGTGGTAACAGCGCCGACCAACGGTGCGTGCGGCATCATTCCTGCGGTGCTGGCCTACTACAACCAGTTTGTCCAACCGGTGACGCAGGAATCCTATCTGCGCTATTTTCTGGCAGCCGGTGCCATTGGCATACTGTATAAAATGAACGCCTCCATCTCTGGAGCGGAAGTCGGCTGTCAGGGCGAAGTCGGGGTTGCCTGCTCCATGGCAGCAGCCGGGCTGGCGGAACTGCTGGGTGCTAACCCTGAGCAGGTGTGCATCGCGGCTGAAATCGGCATGGAACACAATCTGGGGTTAACCTGCGATCCGGTGGCCGGTCAGGTACAGGTGCCCTGTATCGAGCGTAATGCCATCGCTTCGGTCAAAGCCATCAATGCGGCGCGCATGGCGATGCGCCGCACCAGTGAACCGCGCGTCTCGCTGGATAAGGTGATCGAAACCATATGTACGAAACCGGAAACGACATGAACGCCAAATACCGCGAAACCTCACGCGGCGGGCTGGCAATCAAAGTGGTGCTGTGCGAATAACGCGGTATCTTCTCATCGTCCTCGACTCACACACTCATGTCATCCTCGGCGAAAGCCGGGGATCTCTGTGAGACGAAACGCGTTCCACCTGCAAGGAATTCCTGCTTTCGCGCTGAGGCATCCCCACAAATCTAGGCCAAGTCTTTTTGTTGTTGCAGTGAATGTTTCGTGCGCGTTAACCCACGCAGTTATTTGCACCGTACTTCGCAAGCGCCCGACACGGGGTGCTCAATCGCCCTCGCCCCGTGGCCCCTGGCTTTTCGCGGGAATGACAAAGAAAAAGCGGGAGCGGCCAGATGGATGCCAGAGTGACAGGCCACCGCCTTACGATTTTTTTTCATTTTCCGGGCGCGACCAGATAATGTTGTTCTCCGCCGCCGAGATGTACCAGTCCACCGTGCTGTTCGCGACCGGTTTCACCGCGGCGGGTGCGCTGTGGGTTTGCGGCGGGAATGCCGAAGCTTTCTTGCGAATGCGCATCGGCGTGCGCTGTTTTTCTCCGCTGATTTGTGCATGGAAGGCGGAGACATCCGCATCAAACAATACGCCTTCCAGCTGATGCAGGCGGTTCAAACCGCGCAGAATGCACAACAAGCTGCTTAGGGTTATCGATCCCCCCAACTCCGCGCGTTTGATGGTGGCAATACCCAACCCGGCGCGTTCGGCCAAATCAACCTGCGACAGCCGCTGCTGAATGCGAGCTTCTTTGATTCTCCGGCACAGTTCAACAACAATGTCGCCTTCACTCATACTGCTGAATTTCATGTTACGGCTTTACCTGCGCCCGATTAAATTCCGCACATTTTATCATCACTTTTTCATATGGCACGGAGAATCGTACAAAAGACAGGTTTTTTTACGATTTTTTCTGCTGCACCATCAACCAAAGCGCCCGGTAATATAATCTTCCGTTTTGCGCTGAACAGGAGAGGTAAACAGCGTATCGGTGAGATCGTATTCAATCAGTTTGCACTGATGAATAAAGGCAGTGTAATCCGATACCTGCGCCGCTTGCTGCATATTGTGCGTCACCAACACCAGCGTGAAGCGCTGTTTTAATGCTCCCATCAACTCTTCAATCACCAGCGTAGAGATAGGATCGAGCGCGGATGTCGGCTCATCAAGCAATAACACTTCGGGTTCAATCGCGATGGCACGGGCAATCACCAGGCGTTGCTGCTGACCGCTGGAGAGCGTCAGGGCGTTATCGCCCAGCCGGTCTTTCACTTCATGCCACAGCGCTGCTGCACGCAGCGCGTTCTCCACGGTTTCATCCAACAAGCGCCGATCTCGGATACCTTGCAGGCGCAAGCCATACGCCACGTTGTCATAGATGGATTTAGGAAACGGATTGGGGCGCTGGAATACCATGCCCACCCGCCGCCGCAGCGCCGAGACATCCCACTGGGCATCCCTGACGGAAACGCCGCACAGCCGGATGTCACCTTCAATACGGCAATTTTCCACCAGATCGTTCATGCGATTAAAACAGCGCAGCAGAGTCGATTTACCGCAACCAGACGGGCCAATCAGCGCGGTCACCTGATGCTGCGGAATGCGCAACGAGATATCGTTCAGCGCCTGTTTTTCGCCGTAATATAGAGGCTGAGATGATCCACCTCCAGCGCCGTCTGCTCCTCGGTCAGTTGGCTGATATCCAGCAGCGGTGATGAATGCAGGGGATTCGTTACTCGCATAGCCTTTTCCTAATGAAATATCGCTTCAAGACGAGAAACCCCGTCACAACGTCAGCGCGCGGTATTTTTCGCGCAACACGTGGCGCAAGCCCATAGCAGCCACGTTCAACCCGACCACAATCACCACCAGCAACAGCGCTGTGAGATACACCAGCGGACGCGCCGCTTCCACATCCGCACTTTGAAACGCCAAATCGTAAATCTGAAAGCCAAGATGCATGAATTTCCGTTCCAGATGCAGATAGGGGAAAATATCATCCACCGGGAGCACCGGCACAGGCTTCACCACCCCCACCAGCATCAGCGGCGCGGTTTCACCGGCGGCTCGCGCCACTGCAAGGATCAGGCCGGTCAGCATGGCGGGAACCGCCATCGGCAACACCACGTGCCACAAGGTTTCCGCCCGCTTCGCCCCTAACGCTAATGAACCGTGGCGCAGCGACACGGGGATACGCGCCAACCCTTCTTCCGTCGCCACGATCATCACCGGCAACGTCAGCAGTGCCAGCGTCAGCGATGCCCACAGCAGCCCCGGTGTACCAAACGTCGGATTTGGCAACGCATCGGCATAAAACAGCTTATCGAGCGTACCGCCCATCAGGTAGACAAAAAAGCCCAACCCGAACACGCCATACACAATCGATGGCACGCCCGCCAGATTGGCAACGGCGATACGCACCCAGCGTGTGAAATGATTTTTCCCGGCATACTCATTGAGATAGATGGCGGCGATCACCCCTAACGGCATCACAACAATCGACATCAGGATAACCATCAGCACGGTACCAAAAATGGCCGGGAACAGATGGCCGTTGGCATTGTCCGGCGCATCATGGGTAAGCAGGTATGCCATTTCATGCCCCCAGTGCCGCACTTTATCCCACCGACTCATGCTATTGGGAAACCAGGCGCCTTCAATCTCCTTAAGAGGAATGCGATACAGCGTGCCTTCAGCGTCGCGCAACAGGACCTGATTGCGGTCGATTTCCTGATTGAGCGTCACCAGTTGCCCGGATAGCGTATCAAACCGACGCTGCAACTCACCGCGTTCAGCCTGAAAGCGCGCCAGCGTTTGGGTATCCAACGCATCGGTGCGCTGCTTTTGTTTCTCCTCCAGCCGCAGCGCTTCAACCCGCTGGTTGATTTTACGCATGTCGACCAGCCGGATGCGCTGCGTTTTGTTCACAAAACCCTGTACCAGTTGAATACGGCGCTGCAAGGTCGCAGGCAGATCTTCTGCCAGCAGCGGTTGCCCATCCTCCAGCATCCCCGCCAGAAAACCGTAGGCAACGCCGTTGTGTGCGCGCTTGAGCACAATCACATCGGTGGGCAGCGATCGCGCGGTGATCTCTGAGGAAAGCAACGTCTGGAAACTTTGCCCGTAGCGCTCACGCATTCCGACTTTAACCAGATAGCGTGACGCTACTTCATCACCAGCGGCGGCTGACGCGGAAGGCGCGGTCAGCGTTTGGCGGGCATACAGTTCGTCCAGCAGCGCGCGCGGCATTCCCGCCACCTGCTCGGTTAGCGTGAACTGCCACACGGGTTGCGGCCACAAATAGCGCCCCCCCTGCCAGGCCAGCATCACCACCACAGCCAGCATCGCCAACAGGCTGACGCCAATGGCCGCACCGGTTAACCATACCCAGGGCGTGCCACTGCGAAACCATCTGCGCGTCTGCCCTTCAGGGACGGTCGATTGAGACGTCATGAGTGATCCCCCTCATCCCGGTAACGTCGGCGTAATCGCTGACGCAGGGTTTCGGCCAACGTGTTGACCACAAAGGTAAAGATAAACAACACCAGCGCCGTGAGGAACAGCACGCGATAATGCCCGCTGCCCATTACAGCCTCGGGCATTTCGATGGCGATATTGGCCGCCAGCGAGCGCAACCCTTGCAGCAGCCCCGCATCGACAATGGGCGTATTGCCCGTTGCCATCAACACAATCATGGTTTCGCCAACGGCGCGGCCAAAGCTCAGCATTAGTGCGGCAAAAATACCGGCACTGGCAGAAGGCAACACCACGTGCCACAAGGTTTGCCATGGGGTAGCCCCCAGCGCCAAAGAGCCTTGACTCAGTCGCATGGGCACATTGAACAAGGCATCTTCCGCCAATGAGAAAATCAGCGGGATCAGCGCAAAACCCAGCGCAATCCCCGCCACCAGCGCATTGCGCTGCACGAAATTGCCGTCCATCCACTGGAACAGCGGCTGTCTGAACAGACTCACTTCCAGCGCCGTGGCAAACCAGCAAACCCCGAGCACGATCAGCAACAGTACTGGCATCAACAGCAGCACCTCGCGACCCTGCATCCAGCGAGCAACGCGCGGCCAGCGCGCCGTCAGAGCACCCACCCCCAGTACGCCCAGGGTACAGAGCAGCGGCAGCGCCAGAATGGCAGAAAGATAGGTTTCAACGTGCGGCGCAAGCCAGAGTGCGGCAATCAACCCCACCACCACGGTCGGGAGCGCGCCCATGACCTCAAGCGTTGGCTTCACCCAACGGCGTAACCCCGGCGTCATAAAACAGGCGGTGTACACTGCCGCAGCCAGCGCCAGCGGCGTGGCAAACAGCATGTCGTACAGCGTCGCCTTCAGCGATCCGGCCAACAGCGGCACCAGACTGAACTTGGCCTGATAGCTGTCGTCCGCCGCCGTTGACTGCCAGATAAAATCAGGTTGCGGGTAGTTCTCATACCAAACGCGCTGCCACAGCCCACGCCAGCCGATATCGGGGTAAGGATTATCGACACGATAGGCATACCATTGCGTTGGCGTCTCAAGCAGCAGCGCTTTGCCGTGCGCCGAAAACACCATGCGCTGTGCCTGTGCAGCAACCTGCTGCGTTAACACCGCGGCAGACTGCTTGCTGGCAAACAATGAAAGCTCACCCTGCGGCGTCAGGGTGGCAAATACCCGACGCGAGGCTTCCGGCACCAGCTGAATGCCTTGCGTTTCGCGCTGCGGGAAATCTCGAATCTCCGTCAGGCGCAGGCCATCCGTGCCAGGCACATCAAACCACTGAAATATTTTGCCACCCTCGGTATATACCAGCAGCGAATAACCGCCGGACAGCAGCGCCAGCCGCCACGGTCCGGCAGTGGGCAACGTCGCCGTACCAGAAAGCGTTAGCGTCTCACCACTGACGCGCCACGAGGTCAGTTGGTTGCTGTTTAAGCTGTAGATAACATCGCCACGGGGCGTCAACACCAGGTAGTCAACCGGCGTATCGCTGAGTGCCACACTGGCGACAAGTTGCACGCCGTCAGCGGAAATGCGGCCCATGGTCAAACGGTTATCCTGCGTCACCCAAATGGCGACCGCATCCACCATCGTGGCGGCGGCGTTATCGGCCATCGGCGGTGTGGTTTCGCGCAGTGCCAGCGCCAGATGGCGTAGCGGTGTGCCATCCGCCGTCAACGCCAGGGGCATCTTGCCAAACGGATAACGCCAAGCTGGCTGTGCATTGCCCGCGAGCGGAATAAAGGGGGCGACGATCGTGATGTGCCCAGTGGCAGAAAGCAGCGCGTAATGCGGCCGCCCCTCACCGAAGGCGACTGCACGCGTAATGGGCGTGACGCTCAGTGCGGTGCGCGGCAGAGATTGCCCGCCAGCAAACACCATAAACTCGCCAAAGCCCTGTTGATCAATGCGATACCCTAAAGAACCGTCATCGCTGATCCCGACGGCGGCAGACGGCACCGATGCCACTTGCGGCGACGCGGCGTACTGTGTCACCGAGGGAGAAACAAACAGCGGTGCAACCACGTACAGCAGATAGAAAAAAATCAGCACCAACGCCATCATCACCAGCAGGCCACTGCCTACCACAATGTGCTGCGTTATGCGATCCAGACGCCGCCGTCGGGCATCCTGATAGGCAAATCTGCTGTCTGTTTCTGCCATTATCCCTACACCACCCGTCAGGTTCTGTTAGTGAATGGCGAACAAAAAGCCCTGCGTCGCCCATCCCGCACGATGGAGATTACCTCAAACACCGTGGCGGATTGCTTTTCTTACCCCAACGATGAAATCGGGGTAGCATATGTTGCCTTTACACTCATAATATGACAATGGTAAGACGTTCTGTAAGAACGATTTTAACGCACGTCCCCACCGGGCGCGGCATTCAGGTTGTTTTGTGAACAAAACGATCGTAATTCTTCAGCAATGAGACGGCGTCGCATAAAAAATGGTTTTCAAAGAACAAGATAGCGCCACGTCGTCATAACTCCGCCATCATTGGCGTGTAGAGAGTGGGTGCACCGTCAGTAAACGATTTAACGGAGTGACAATGAGTCAGGACAAGCTCTTCATCGAGAAAGAACTAAGTTGGTTATCCTTCAACGAACGCGTGTTGCAAGAGGCAGCGGATCAGAGTAATCCGTTGATTGAGCGCATGCGCTTTTTGGGCATTTACTCCAACAACCTCGATGAATTTTACAAAGTGCGCTTCGCCGATCTTAAAAGACGGATTCTGATCAACGAGGACAAGGCTCCGCCGGTGGTTTACGCCATTTACTGAGTAAAATTCAGGCACGCGTACTGAAAACCGATCAGGTGTTCGATAACCTGTATAACGAACTGCTGTTGGAGATGGCGCGCAACCACATTTTTTTGGTGAATGAGCGTCAGGTCTCTCCGCTTCAGCAGGAGTGGCTGCGCGACTATTTCCGTCAGAACCTGCGTCAACACATCACACCGATCCTGATCCTGCCAGAAACCGATCTGGTGGAGTTTTTGAAAGATGACTACACCTATCTGGCGGTAGAGATTATTCGCGGCAACGAGATTCGCTATGCGCTGCTGGAAATCCCGTCGGACAAGGTGCCGCGTTTCATTAACCTGCCCTCAGAATCATCGCGCAGAAAAAGAACCATGATTTTGCTGGATAACATTCTGCGCTACTGCCTGGATGATATCTTCAGAGGCTTCTTTGACTACGATGCGCTCAACGCCTATTCCATGAAAATGACGCGCGATGCAGAGTACGATCTGGTCACGGAAATGGAGTCCAGTCTGCTGGAATTGATGTCCTCCAGCCTGAAACAGCGCCTGACCGCCGAACCGGTGCGCTTTGTCTATCAGCGCGACATGCCGGATGCGATGGTGGACATGCTGATGGAGAAATTGGGCATTTCGTCTTATGACTCCATCATCCCCGGCGGGCGTTACCACAACTTTAAAGACTTTATCAGCTTCTCCAATGTGGGCCGTCCGAATCTGGAAAACAAAGCGCTGCCACGATTGCGCCATACCCGTTTCAGCCATTTCCGCAACGGGTTCGATGCCATTCGTGAGCGTGATGTGCTGCTCTACTACCCCTATCACACCTTCGAGCACGTGCTGGAACTGCTGCGTCAGGCCTCGTTCGACCCCAGCGTGCTGTCGATCAAAATCAATATTTACCGCGTGGCAAAAGATTCGCGCATCATTAATGCGATGATCCACGCGGCGCACAACGGTAAAAAAGTGACCGTGGTGGTGGAATTGCAGGCGCGCTTTGATGAAGAAGAGAATATCCAGTGGGCCAAGCGCCTGACGGAAGCCGGTGTGCACGTGATTTTCTCGGTGCCAGGGCTGAAAATTCACGCCAAGCTGTTCCTGATTTCCCGCCGTGAAGGGGAAAACATCGTGCGTTACGCCCACATCGGCACCGGCAACTTTAACGAAAAAACCGCCCGGCTTTATACCGATTATTCACTGCTGACCGCCGATGAACGTATCACCAATGAAGTGCGCAGCGTGTTCAACTTTATCGAGAACCCTTACCGCACGGTCAGCTTCGAGTATTTACTGGTGTCACCGCAGAACTCGCGCGCCCGGTTGCACAAACTGATCGATGGTGAGATCGCCAACGCACAGAACAACCTTCCTGCGGCGATCACCCTTAAGGTTAACAATCTGGTCGATAAAGATCTGGCCGAAAAGCTGTATGAAGCCTCCGCCGCAGGGGTGAAGATCAACCTGCTGGTGCGCGGTATGTGTTCGCTGATCCCTTCGCTGCCCGGCATCAGCGAAAATATTCAGGTCATTAGCATTTTAGATCGCTATCTTGAGCACGATCGGGTGTATGTGTTCCATAATGGAGGAGACAGCAAGGTGTATATCTCTTCAGCAGACTGGATGACACGTAATATCGATTATCGTATCGAGGTGGCAGCTGAAATCCTCGACCCGGCGCTGAAAAAGCAGATATTGGACACGCTGGATCTGCTGTTCAGCGATACGGTTAAAGCACGTATTGTTGATAAAGAGCTGAGTAATCGCTATGTTGCACGCGGCAACCGGCGTAAGGTCCGCGCGCAGACGGCCATTTACGAGTACCTCAAGGCCCTTGAGCAACCCGACGAATAGGCAAGAAAAATGCCACTGATACAAACCGATACCGATAAAGAAGCACCGCAGGAATTCGCCGCGGTTGACCTTGGCTCCAACAGTTTTCATATGGTGGTGGCCCGTGTGGTCAACGGTGCATTGCAAGTGTTAAGCCGCCTGAAACAGCGGGTGCACCTGGCAGATGGCCTTGACAGCAACAACATGCTGAGCGAAGAGGCGATGGAGCGCGGCTTAAGCTGCCTGGCGCTGTTTGCTGAGCGACTGCAAGGCTTTTCGCCTGACAACGTTTCCATCGTGGGCACCCATGCCCTGCGTGAAGCCGCCAACACCCAGACCTTCTTGCGCCGCGCGGCCGACATTATTCCTTATCCCATCGAGATCATTTCTGGCCATGAAGAAGCGCGCCTGATTTTTATGGGCGTGGAGCACACTCAACCAGAAAAGGGCCGCAAGCTGGTGATCGACATCGGCGGCGGTTCCACCGAGTTGGTTATCGGGGAGAATTTTGAGCCGATACTGGTCGAAAGCCGTCGTATGGGCTGTGTCAGCTTCGCACAGCAATTTTTCCCGAACGGTGAAATAAGCGAGCAGAATTTCCGGCGTGCGCGTCTGGCGGCGGTACAGAAGCTGGAAACCCTCTCCTGGGAATACCGCATTTATGGCTGGGACTATGCGCTGGGCGCATCCGGCACCATTAAATCCGCCCATGAAATTCTGGTGGAAATGGGTGAGAAAGACGGTCTGATCACGCTGGACCGGCTTAACATGCTGCGCGATCAGATTTTGCAGTTTAAAACCTTCAAATCTCTGAGTTTGCCGGGCATGTCGGAAGACCGGCAATCGGTGTTGGTGCCCGGGCTGGCAATTCTGTGCGGAATTTTCGATGCGCTGGCGATCAAATCGCTGCGCCTGTCGGACGGCGCGCTGCGTGAAGGAGTGCTGTATGAAATGGAAGGCCGTTTCCGCCATCAGGATATTCGTATCCGCACAGCACTGAGTCTGGCCAGCCACTACAATATCGACAGGGAACAAGCGCGTCGGGTACGGGAAACCACCGAGTTGCTGTTTACCCAGTGGGCAGCGCAAAACCCGTCGCTGGTGCATCCGCAGTTAGAAGCGATCCTGAAATGGGCGGCCATGCTGCACGAAGTGGGCCTGAGTATCAACCACGCGGGCATGCAGCGCCATTCCGCCTATATTCTGCAAAATACCAACCTGCCAGGCTTCAATCAGGAGCAGCAGTTGATGCTGTCATTGATGGTGCGCTTGCAGCGCAAAGCCATCAAGCTGGAAGAACTGCCGCGTTTCAACCTGTTCAAGAAAAAGCAGTATTTGCCAATGGTGCAGATTCTGAGGCTGGCAAGTTTGCTCAATAACCAGCGTCAGGCGACCACGCCGCTAGATTCGCTGCGCCTTGGCACCGATGACAACCACTGGATACTCACCTTTCCGCAAGGCTATTTCGCCCAAAATGCCTTGGTACAGCTCGATCTGGAAGCAGAACAGGTGTACTGGTAGGACGTGACTGGCTGGAAATTGCTGATAGAAGAAGCCAACTAACGTCCTGCGCTCCCTTCAAGGAGGGCATCAGACTGATGACCAAGTCACTTCCTCCCTCGTCATCCTCGGCTTCCCTCTTGTCATCCTCGGCGAAAGCCGGGGATCTCTGCGAGAATAAACGCGTCTCTCTGCAAGGGATTCCTGCTTTCGCGGGAATGACGGTGGGAGTAGGCTGTTTGTCAGCAACTGGCTCAATGCAATACTACTCTGCGCTCCCCTGCGATTACTCGCCCGCCGCGATGGCGAAATCCGTCATGATCACAAAAGTACGTCGAAGGATTGACCAACTTCATCAATTGTGAATAAATAGAAATAGCGCATAAGCGCGGATACGAGAGTGATAATAATGGCTACCCTGATACACAAGCGACGAACCACCCTGGCAACCTTATCCCACAAGCGACGATCGTCCCGCGAGAGACGAAGCGGTTCGCGAATTGCGCAAGCGATTCTCCTGATCAGTTTCTTTATCCTCGTAGGCCGTTTCGCTTACTCCTCCGTTAGTGCCTTTTTCCATCATCAAGATAAACAGCAACGTATCGAACAAACGCTGAAATCATCGCCGGTCAACCCGACGCTTCCCTTCGTTAAAAAAGAGTAGCGCACGCGCTGTTTTGCTCCTCTGAGCGCCACATTTCCGATCATCTTCGTTATCCTGCATTGCGGGAAGCCTTACTATTATCCTTTTCTTCCCTAAGATTTTTTTCATCAGGTTGCTCTGCCTTAGCGGCCACTCTGCGCTAGGATTACACTATTGCAGCATTACGCGCCCCACGGAGATAATGGGTGCCGTGTGCGTGTCACGAGATACCGACTGAGAAAAATAATCATGCCAAGCGTCAAAAAACTCTCGGCCATTCGCCGTCGCATTTCATTGTTGTTGCTGGACGATCCTGCGCTGGTGGAAAGCATCATCACTCAACAACCCCCGGTTGCTGAAGATGAAAAAAAGCGGCTTCTCGACCACACCGCCGAGATCTGTACGCTGCTTACCGAATTACATGCTGCTGACCTTGCAGACCTGCTGGAATCGCTGCCGCCCGAAGCGCGACAGGCGCTATGGTGCCTGACACCGCTCGATAAACGTGGTTTTGTGTTGTATGAGGCCTCGGACACCATTTCTGATGGCCTTATCGCCCAGATGAGTGACAAAGATATCCTGCGCGCCATTCGTCCGCTGGATATCGATGAACAGGCGCAGTTAGCACGTCGCCTGCCGCGCCACCTGCTGGGCCGTATTCTCACCGCGCTGGAACCCCGCCAGCGGGCGCAACTGCGAGAAACCATCCAGTACGACGAAGATTCTGTCGGTTATCTGGTTGATTTCAATCTGCTGACGGTACGACCGGACGTTACGCTGGCAGTAGTACAACGTTTTCTGCGTTGGCATAAGGTGATCCCTGACGCTACCGACAAACTGTTTGTCACCGATCGTAAAAACCGCCTGCTGGGTGAGCTCACGCTGACCAATATTCTGCTGCACAAGCCAAACACACGGGTTGAGCAGGCAATGGATCCGGAGCCGATCCTGTTCGAACCGGAAACGGAAACTGATGATGTCGCCAGCGCGAACGCTACGATCTGATTTCCGCCGCCGTTGTCGACAGCAAAGGCAAGCTGTTGGGACGCGTCACCGTGGAAGATATTCTGGACCGGGTTAACCGCACCAGCGATCACCATCTGCGCCGCTCCGGCGGGTTGACGGCGTCAGAAGATGTCTATGCCCAGTGGCCACGGCGGTAAAAAACCGTTCAGGCTGGCTGGCCATCAACCTCTGCACCGCCTTGATCGCGTCCCGGGTTATTGGCTTGTTCGAAGACACGCTGGCACATCTGGTGGCGCTGGCAACGTTGATGCCGATTGTCGCTGGCATCGGCGGCAATACTGGCAATCAAACCATCACCATGATCGTGCGCGCGCTGGCGTTGCACCAGTTGGATCACGGCAAAAAATCGACCTTGCTGTTTAAAGAGTTGGGCGTTGCCGTCGTCAATGGCCTGGTATGGGGTGCCGTGCTCGCCGTCATCACCGTGCTGCTGTACGGCAACATCGCCATGGGCGGCGTCATGATGCTGGCTATCCTGCTCAACTTGCTGTTGGCCGCCACCATGGGAGTGACGATCCCGCTGGCAATGGTAAAACTGGGCCGCGATCCCGCCGTCGGCTCCAGCGTGATGATCACCGCGATCACCGATACCGGCGGCTTCTTTATCTTCCTCGGGCTGGCGACCCTGTTTTTACTGCCCTGATGCAGACAACACTCCTGCTCCAGCGGACGGCTGGCAGATGTGAAGCGTAGGTGGCAAGCCGGTGCGGGCCGGATAATCCTGATAGGACGTGAGATATTTAAACGGGAAACGTGCGATAAATGTGGATCTACTTGGGACAAACTGGATCTATCTGGGACAAGTCAGGGTCATTAAGTTACACATAGTGAAACAGGAATCATCACTCA
>NZ_JBPETA010000087.1:0-12878 GCF_051710365.1 Symbiopectobacterium sp.
GAGTTCAGTATTGGTGACAGACCACCACAAGTATCCAACCTCAATTCTGTTCACAAGACCATCGTTGATGTTCTCGGCGAGCGATACCGTCGAATTTATTCTTAAAGTAGGTGCGGAATGACGGCTGGAAAATATCGACATTGTGCCGCTCTATCTGGCCGCTCCGCGTCCGGTGCTGGAGCGTGACGGCATGTTGCTGATGGTGGATGACGATCGTATCGATCTGCAACCGGGCGAGGTTATCGAACAGCGTATGGTGCGCTTCCGTACCCTTGGCTGCTGGCCGTTGACCGGCGCGGTGGAATCGCACGCGCAGACGCTGCCGGAACTCATTGAAGAGATGCTGATCTCGACCACCAGCGAACGGCAAGAGCGCGTCATTGACCGGGATCAGGCCGGCTCGATGGAACTGAAAAAGCGTCAAGGGTATTTCTAAGGAATCGTCAAATGAACCAAAGCATTGCACAACAGATTGCCGATCAGGGTGGAGTCGAAGCCTATTTGCACGCGCAGCAGCACAAAAGTTTACTGCGCTTTCTGACCTGCGGCAGCGTGGATGACGGCAAAAGTACCTTGATTGGCCGTTTGCTGCACGATACGCGTCAGATATACGAAGATCAGCTTTCCACGTTACACAACGACAGAAAGCGGTTAGGAACACAAGGGGAGAAGCTGGATCTGGCGTTGCTGGTGGACGGTTTGCAGGCCGAGCGTGAGCAGGGCATTACCATCGATGTCGCTAACCGCTATTTCTCCACGGAAAGACGCAAATTCATTATTGCCGATACCCCCGGTCATGAGCAGTACACCCGTAATATGGCGACCGGTGCCTCGACCTGCGATCTGGCGATCCTGTTGATCGATGCGCGCAAAAGCGTGCTGGATCAAACCCGCCGCCATAGCTTTATCGCCACGCTGCTCGGCATCCGCCATCTGGTGGTGGCGGTGAATAAAATGGATCTGGTGGACTACCAGCAAACGATATTTGAGCAGTTCAAGCAGGATTACCTCTATTTTGCTCAGCAGCTACCATCATCGCTACATGTGACCTTCGTGCCTATCTCCGCGTTGGATGGGGATAACGTGGCGACGCCAAGCACCACCATGCCATGGTACAGCGGCCCGACGCTGCTGGATGTGCTGGAAACGGTCAACGTTACGCGCGACAGCGATACGCAGCCGATGCGTTTCCCGGTGCAGTATGTAAATCGGCCCAACCTGGATTTTCGCGGTTATGCCGGAACGCTGGCCTCCGGCGTGGTGCAGGTCGGGCAGCGTGTGAGGGTGTTGCCGTCTGGCGTAACCTCTTCTGTGGCACGCATCGTGACTTTTGATGGCGATCTGCAACAGGCTCATGCGGGGGAAGCGATCACGCTGGTGCTGGCCGATGAAGTGGATATCAGCCGTGGCGATCTGTTGGTGCCGGAGGCAGATGAGCTGCGTGCGGTGCAGCATGCGCAGGTCGATGTGGTGTGGATGGCGGAGCAACCGTTGGTGCCGGCCTGGTACGCGAGGCGATTGCTCAGGTGACGCAGGAACCGTCTGCCTATAGTGCGTTTGAGCTGGAGTTGAATGCGCTGGTGCGCCGTCACTTCCCGCATTGGGGTGCGCGCGATCTGCTGGGAGGGAAGTAGCATGGAGTTGCCTCCACAAGAGAAGCATCACGCCGTTGATGGCAACGTGATGACAACATTGTCTGGCACGATCACCCGGTGGCACGCCGCGATCGGGAGCGATTGCACCGCCATCAAGGGGCTGTTATCTGGTTCACAGGCCTGTCAGGGTCAGGAAAGTCCACGCTGGCAGGGCAACTGGAACAGCGCTTACATCAACTCGGTGTTAGCACCTATTTGCTTGATGGCGACAATGTGCGCCACGGGCTGTGCCGCGATCTGGGCTTTTCTGATGCCGATCGGCGCGAAAACATTCGGCGTGTGGGCGAAGTGGCCAGCCTGATGGTGGATGCCGGGCTGGTGGTGCTGACGGCGTTTATTTCGCCCCACCGCGCAGAGCGCCAGATGGTGCGCGAATCGCTGCCGGAAGGAAAGTTTATCGAAGTGTTTGTCGATACACCGTTGGCCGTATGCGAAGCGCGTGATCCTAAAGGATTGTATAAGAAAGCACGAGCCGGCACGCTGACCAATTTTACCGGTATCGATGCCGTCTATGAGCCACCGCACGCGCCTGAGCTGCGCTTGGAGGGCGAACAATTGGTAACAAATTTGACCGATCAGTTATTAGATCTACTGCACAGTCGAGCTATTATCAAAGTCTGATTGGCTCTGTCAGGTGTCACCGCCTTTCGCGGTGGGGCGGAGTGTTACAGGGTAGACTATGCAGAACGTAACGCAGTTATCGGTAAGTAAGCGGCCTAGGGGGCGTGAAGATGAACGCACCTACCCGTTTATGGGAGCCATCGCCGGTTTTTCTTTCTACTGGTTGGCGTTTGTGGTGCCGATTTGGGTCTATGGCTCGAACACCACGCTGTTTTTTATGCTCTACACCTGGCCGTTTTTTTTTGGCGCTGATGCCAGCCTCCGTGCTGATCGGCATGTTTTTCAGTGTGATTTTCAAAGGCAACATGACGCTGATGGTGTTGTGTAGCGGCGCAGTGATTGTCTGTCTGTTCTGGTTGGTGTTTTCACTGATCACTGGGTGGTGAGGTGCGGCGTAAATCGCCGCTATCTGTTACCGACGTTTAACAAATGTGACTGATATCTCTTCGCGCGCGCCGTTCCTGGTGTTTCTTCTCTCGCTCTGCAACAACGCCTTTACGGCTCGGGTTATCCGCTTTAAACCAAATGAACCGTACTCAGGTGCGTTAATCCCCCCTGATAATATGGAGTCGAAGGCAAAGTTATGGGATGATTAGGCGGTTTTTCAGGGGGCGGGATGGGAAAGCTAACGCTGTTATTATTGATTTTGCTCGGTTGGCTGCAATATTCGCTGTGGCTGGGTAAAAATGGCATTCATGACTATGTTCGGGTTAAAGATGACGTGGCTGTCCAACAGGGCAATAACGGCAAGCTCAAAGCCCGGAACGAACAGCTGTTTGCGGAAATCGACGATCTCAACGGTGGACAAGAAGCCATTGAAGAGCGTGCGCGCAATGAGCTGGGCATGATCAAACCGGGTGAGAGCTTCTATCGTCTGGTGCCGGATCAATCTGGTCGTCGTGCGGCGACGGCGCCTTCATCTGCAAATTCTGGCGCATCCAGCTCTCTGTCGTCTTCTAACCCTATGACGTCACGTTAACCCATGTCTGAACCGCTGGTCTCCTTACTTGAGGTTGTCGCCGTTCTGCCCGCCGCCGGAAACGGCAGCAGAATGGAGTGCGACTGTCCAAAACAATATCTCACCCTCCATGGAAAAACGCTGCTGGAACACACGCTGGCTGCGCTGTTTCAGCATCCGCACATTCAGCGTGCCGTGGTGGTTATCAGCCCCGACGACTGGCGCTTTGCCGCCTTGCCGCTGGCACAGGACCCGCGCGTCAGCGTGGTGTTCGGCGGCAAACAGCGGGCTGATTCGGTGCTGGCCGGCTTGCGCGCGGTCAGTGATGCGCCCTGGGTGTTGGTACATGACGCCGCACGTCCGTGTTTACACCTTCAGGATCTGGATCGCTTGTTACAGCTTATCCGGCACTGCGACGTGGGCGGCATTCTTGTTGCACCTGTGCGGGATACCATGAAGCGTAGCCAGGGTGAGGCGATTGAGCACACGGTTGATCGCCGCGATTTATGGCACGCCTTGACGCCGCAACTGTTTCCACGGTTATTATTACAAGATTGCCTGGAGCGCGCGTTACAACAAGGGGCTGTCGTGACCGATGAAGCGTCGGCACTCGAGTATTGCGGCTATCATCCACAGATTGTTGCAGGACGTGCTGATAATATTAAAGTGACGCGTCCTGAGGATTTGGCGCTGGCCGAGTTCTACCTGGCTCGATTGGCACCGCCAAGCGTGTGATGTACCCTTCACCGGTTTCATGTTTCATAACCATTCGCTAAATCAAGGAGAATAACCCCATGCGTATTGGTCACGGTTTTGATGTCCACAAACTGGGCGGCGAAGGCCCATTGGTGATCGGTGGGGTTCGTATTCCTTACCCTCAGGGATTGTTGGCGCATTCTGATGGGGATGTGTTGCTGCATGCGGTAACCGATGCGCTGCTCGGCGCTGCGGCGCTAGGCGATATCGGTAAATTGTTTCCCGACACCGATCCCGCCTACAAAGGCGCGGATAGCCGCGAACTGCTGCGCCAGGCGTGGCAGCGGATACAAGAAAAAGGCTATCGACTGGGCAATCTGGATGTCACTATCATTGCGCAAGCGCCGAAAATGGCCCCGCACATTCCGCAAATGCGGGTGAATCTGGCAGAAGATCTTCACTGCCATATGGATGATGTCAACGTAAAAGCCACCACCACTGAACAGCTCGGGTTTACCGGACGTGGAGAAGGGATCGCCTGCGAGGCGGTTGCGCTGTTGGTGAAAGATGAACGGAGTGAAGTGGTCGCATGGTAATGCAGCAAGAACCCGCTACGCTCAACATGGAAAGTCTGTTCTGGCTGCATGGTGAACCGCAGGCGACAGGAACGCTCAAAGCAAGCGCCGATGATTTCCGTGTGGTGGAAGATCTGGGTTTTGCACCGGACGGCGATGGTGAACATCTGCTGGTTCAGGTACGTAAACGTGGCTGCAACACTTCGTTTGTGGCTGAAGCGTTGGCGAAATTTGCCCGTATTCCCGCGCGTGCCGTGAGTTATGCTGGCTTGAAAGACCGGCATGCAGTGACGGAGCAGTGGTTTTGCCTGCATTTGCCGGGCAAAGTGTTACCCGATTTCTCCACTTTTGCGCTTGAAGGGTGTGAAATTCTTAACAGTGCTCGTCATCGGCGCAAACTGCGTATCGGTGCGTTGCGCGGCAATCAGTTCACGCTGACGCTGCGCAATATCAGCGACCGTGCTGCCGTCGAAGCGCGGCTAGCGGTGATTGCCGAACAGGGCGTGCCGAACTATTTTGGCAGTCAGCGTTTTGGTCGCGACGGCAACAACCTGATTCAGGCGGCACGTTGGGCCAGAGACGAGATTCGCGTTAGCGAGCGCAGTAAACGCAGCTTTTATCTGTCGGCCAGCCGTAGCGCGCTGTTCAATCTCATCGTAAGCCAACGTTTGAGTCAGAGGTTGGCAACGCAAGTGCTGGCGGGTGATGCGCTGCAACTCGCCGGGCGCGGCAGTTGGTTTGTCGCAAATGAGGACGAGTTAGCGGCACTGCAAACGCGCGTTGATAAACGTGAGCTGTGCGTGACGGCACCGCTGCCCGGCGACGGCGATCCTGGCACTCAGGGTGACGCGTTGGCGTTTGAACAACGCTGCCTAGTGGGGCACGAGACGCTGCTTGGATTGCTGCGTCGTGAACGGGTGGAGGTTGCGCGCCGTGCCGCACTGCTCTATCCGCAGCAGATGTGCTGGTCCTGGTTGGAGGATGCGTCGGTCACGCTGGATTTTTGGCTACCGGCAGGCAGTTTTGCCACCAGCGTTGTGCGTGAGCTCATCACGCCGCTTGAGCAGATGGATATCGCTGATTGAGATGCAGTGTCTGGTGTAGTAACGATATAGTACCTATGCGGTACCTATATATGTACCTATGCAATAAGGGTGCGAACTCACGGCAAGGCATTGCCATTATTGAGTAAAGGCATGAAGACGTTAATCACGACTGAGGCTGACGGGATAGGGTGAACAAGCGCATGCAAACGATGCTGACACTGTTGCGTCAGCAGGGCATTCATGACGAGCGATTGCTTAAGGCTATCGAGGCTGTGCCGCGTGAGCGTTTTGTCGACGAAGCCTTTGAACATAAGGCTTATGAAAATACCGCGTTACCGATAGGCTCCGGTCAAACCATCTCTCAGCCTTATATGGTTGCCCGCATGACGGACCTGTTGCAATTGACGCCCGCATCTCGCGTACTCGAAATTGGCACCGGTTCCGGCTACCAAACGGCGATTTTGGCGCATTTGGTAAAGCAGGTTTTTTCCGTTGAGCGTATCAAAGGGTTGCAATGGCAGGCTAAACGGCGTTTGAAGCAACTGGACCTGCACAATGTTTCCACTCGACACGGCGATGGCTGGCAAGGCTGGCCGTCACGCGGCCCGTTTGATGCCATTATTGTGACGGCGGCGGCACCTGAAATTCCGAATGCGCTGATAGCGCAATTGGATGAAGGGGGCATTATGGTGCTCCCGGTGGGAGAACAGTCGCAAACGTTGCAGCGCATACAACGCCACGGTGGAGAATTTGTGGTTAATACCATTGAAACGGTTAAATTTGTTCCACTGGTCAAAGGCGAACTAGCCTGATACCTTTGCAAGCACGTTTATGGGTATCAGTCATTTACGATTTATTTCAATAGAACTTATTTCAATACAACCCAGTCATAGTGAGAACATGTTGATATTGTTAGCATTGAGCGGGTGCCAATGCGGTGATGACAGGGCGGGTCCCGAGTGGTCTCATTAAGGTATTGATTGAGTATTACGGTTATAGGGGAGCAAGGCGCATGGGAAGCCAAACGAGAACACTGCGTCAGATGGCGGCGTGCACGGCAATTATTCTGGGGTTGGCGGGATGTTCCAATAACGACAGCAAACCCGCCCCAATCAGCAGCGTAGGCGGTCAGGGCAATAGCAGCAGCCGCGGTGGAATGCTCGCGACTGCGCCTTCTAATATATCATCTTCCGGCGATGCGCCGATCACCACGCGCGATGGACGCATTGTATACAACCGTAGCTATAACGCCATTCCTAAAGGTAGCTATGGCGGCAGCACCTATACGGTAAAACGGGGTGATACGTTGTTCTACATCGCCTGGATTACCGGCAGTGATTATCGCGAGTTGGCTCAGCGCAACAATGTGCCTGAGCCTTATAGCCTGAACGTTGGACAGGTGCTTCAGGTGAGTGACGGTTCCTCCGCGCCGGTAAGCAGCGGATCGGCCGGCGGTGGACGCATGCTGGCAGGCGGTACGGGCAGCAGCGGCGGCGGTATGCTGGCACCTTCCGATGCCACGCGTGGCGGTGTGCCTCAGCCGCCGTCAATGACGCAAATTCAAACAACGCAGGTTGATTCTCAGTCAACTAATGCGTATTCTGGAAATTCGGGTAAACAGAATGTAGGTAAGATGTTGCCTTCCACAGGAGCTGCCGTGACGGCTCCTGTGACCGCCCCCGCGGCTGTTGAAAGCAGTGCTCCTGCTGTCGGCAGCTGGCGTTGGCCTACTGAGGGGAAAGTCATAGATAGTTTCTCCGCGTCGGAGGGGGGAAACAAAGGGATTGATATCGCTGGCACTCGTGGGCAACCGATCATGGCGACCGCTTCAGGGCGTGTTGTTTATGCGGGCAACGCTTTACGCGGGTACGGTAATCTGATCATCATCAAGCACGACGATGATTACCTGAGCGCCTATGCCCATAATGACACTATGCTGGTCCGGGAACAACAAGAGGTCAAGGCGGGTCAACAGATCGCTACCATGGGTAGCACCGGAACCAGTTCAGTACGCGTGCATTTTGAAATTCGTTACAAGGGGAAATCCGTAAACCCGCTGCGTTACCTTCCGCAGCGATAAATCGGGCAGAGTATTTCGGTATTCTGCCAAGGGATCACGGGTAGGAGCCACTTATGAGCCAAAGCACGCTGAAAGTTAACGAGTTACATGATGATGCCGAGTTCGAGGAAAATGGACTTGATGTTTTTGATGAAAAGGCGCTAGCGGAGGAAGAAGCGGGGGATAATGAGGCATCCGACGATGAGTTGTTATCCCAAAGTGCAGCCCAGCGTGTGCTGGATGCTACCCAACTTTATTTAGGGGAGATCGGTTACTCTCTGCTTCTGACCGCTGAAGAAGAAGTCTTTTTTGCCCGTAGAGCGCTGCGCGGTGATGTTTCATAGCGACGCCGTATGATTGAAAGTAACCTGCGGCTGGTGGTGAAAATTGCCCGTCGCTACAACAATCGCGGTCTGGCGCTGTTAGATCTCATCGAAGAAGGTAATCTTGGTTTGATCCGTGCGGTTGAGAAGTTCGATCCCGAAAGGGGTTTCCGCTTTTCAACCTATGCCACATGGTGGATTCGCCAAACGATTGAACGGGCTATCAAGAACCAAACCCGCATCATTCGTCTGCCTATCCATATCGTCAAAGAATTGAACGTTTATCTGCGTACCGCGCGTGAGCTTTCGCATAAGCTGGATCACGAGCCCAGTGCGGAAGAGATTGCCGAGCAGCTCAACAAACCTGTGGATGACGTAAATTGCATGTTGCGCTTGAATGAGCGTATTACATCGGTCGATACGCCATTGGGCGGGGACTCTGATAAAGCGCTGCTGGATATTCTGGCGGATGAAAAAAACAACGGACCAGAAGACACCACGCAAGACAACGATATGAAACAGAATATCGTTAAATGGTTGTTCGAACTGAACGCTAAACAGCGTGAAGTGCTGGCTCGTCGTTTTGGGCTGCTGGGGTATGAAGCGGCAACGCTTGAAGACGTTGGTCGTGAAATTGGCTTGACCCGTGAACGCGTGCGCCAAATCCAGGTGGAAGGGCTGCGCCGTTTGCGTGAAATTTTGCAAGTACAGGGGCTGGATATTGAAGAGCTGTTCCGTGAATAACGAAGCAGAAGCGATCGCCGTATTTGCACGTTGAGTCGACTATTTGTCAAATAAAAGAGGTGAGAAAAACCCCACCTCTTTTTTATGCTGTATTTCTACGTATTAACGAACGGTATTGGCCGACAAAAAATCAACGATCTCGCCAACCTTGATCATCTTTTTCTCACCGTCGCGACGATATTTATATTCAATCTTGTCGTTATCCAGATTGCGATCGCCAATGACGATAGTGTGCGGCACGCCGATCAATTCCATATCCGCAAACATCACACCCGGACGCTCTTTACGATCGTCGAGCAGCACATCAATGCCTTTGGCGCGCAGTTGCTGATAAATGTCTTCAGCCAGCTCTTTCACGCGGAACGATTTGTGCATGTTCATCGGCAGGATCGCCACCTGGAAGGGGGCGATGGCGTCATGCCAGATAATGCCACGATCGTCGTGGTTCTGTTCGATGGCGGCAGCCACCACGCGCGTCACCCCGATACCGTAACAGCCCATGGTCAGGATCTGGTTACGACCATCTTCACCTTGCACGCTGGCTTGCAGTGCCTGAGAGTATTTGGTGCCCAGTTGGAAGATGTGACCCACTTCGATGCCGCGTTTGATTAACAGGGTGCCTTTCCCGTCCGGGCTGGCATCGCCTTCAACCACGTTGCGGATATCTGCCACTTGCGGCAGTGCAACGTCACGCTCCCAGTTAATGCCAAAGAAGTGTTTGCCGTCCTGGTTTGCGCCAGCGCCGAAATCGCTCATTGCCGCGACGGTGCGATCGATAATCACCGGTATTGGCATATTAACCGGGCCTAGTGAGCCTGGGCCTGCACCAACGATGTCGCGAATCTCAGCCTCGGTTGCGAAGGTCAGCGGGCTGGCGACCAGCTCCAGTTTCTCCGCTTTCACTTCATTCAGCTCATGATCGCCACGCACCAGCAGGGCAATCAGCTTGTGGCCGCTCTCTTGTGTCGCTTTCACCAGCAGCGTTTTGACCGTTTTTTCGATCGGCAGGTTAAACTGCTCAACCAGCTCGGCGATGGTTTTGGCGTTGGGGGTATCAACCAGACGCATCTCTTCTTTCGCTTCGGCACGTCCCAGCGTGGGGGCAACGGCTTCAGCAAATTCGATATTGGCGGCGTACTCGGAGTCGGTAGAGAAAACGATGTCATCTTCGCCGCTCTGCGCCAGCACCTGGAATTCGTGTGATGCGCTGCCACCGATGGAGCCGGTGTCCGCCTGAACCGCGCGGAAGTTCAACCCCATGCGGCTAAATGCACGGCTATAGGCGTCGTACATCGCGTCATAGGTGACCTGCAACGATTCCTGCGAGGTATGGAACGAGTAGGCATCTTTCATGATGAATTCGCGAGAACGCATCACGCCGAAACGCGGGCGCACTTCATCGCGGAATTTGGTCTGGATCTGGAACAGATTCAGCGGCAGCTGCTTATAAGAGCTCAGCTCGTTGCGCACCAGATCGGTAATCACTTCTTCATGCGTTGGACCGAGAACAAACGGGCGGTCACCGCGATCGACAAAGCGCAGCAATTCCGGGCCATACTGTTCCCAGCGGCCACTCTCCTGCCACAGATCGGCGGGTTGTACCACGGGCATGGAAATCTCGATAGCACCGGCGTTGTTCATCTCTTCACGCACGATGTTTTCGACTTTCTTCAGAACCCGGTAGCCGGTCGGCAACCAGGTGTATAACCCGGAGGCCAGCTTGCGGATCATCCCAGCGCGCAGCATCAGCTGATGGCTGATGACTTCCGCGTCGGCAGGCGTCTCCTTCAGGGTGGAGAGCAGATATTGGCTAGTACGCATGGTGTTTTAGTTCCGTCAGAACGCAAAGTAATGGGCACCGATGTGCCCCAAAGCGAGATGCAAAGGGCCATGTAGGCCCTTAAACACGGTAAAGTGGCTTAGTGTAACAGTGACTTTCCTCCGTCAAAAGTGTGCAGCATGAATTTTATGGCGCGCAGGTCATGGATAACGATTCAATTTTCGCTTAGCGCGGTGCTGGCTCAAGGCTGAGCACTTCCGTCCGCATGTCCGTTACGCGCCAGCGCACGTTGAATTCCAGCAGCAGGGCGGCGTAATCACGCGAGGCTTCCCCCTTGCGGTACGCCGGGCGTGGATCCTGATTCAACACCTGGGTGATAAAACGGCGCAGGTGTGGGTAAGTGGATTGATGTTGCGCCAGTTGTTGCTCTGCCAGTGCAGAAAAATACACGGGCATCGCGGTGTCGGGTGCCTGTTGCGCGAAGCCGCCGATGGCATCAGGCACGCTCTCCGCAAAGGGCAAATAGGGTTTGATATCAACCACCGGCGTACCGTCGACCAGATCGAGGCTGCCCAACTGTAAGATAACGCTGTCGCCTGTGGTTTTTATCCCTTTCAGTCGGACCAGCGACATACCGATGGGATTCGGGCGAAACGTGGAACGTGTGGCGAAAACCCCCATACGCACATTCCCGCCCAAACGGGGAGGGCGCACCGTTGGTCGCCAGCCCTGTTTCATGGTGTGGTGAAAAATAAATAGCACCCAAATATGGCTGAACGCGTCCAGCCCACGCACCGCTTCTGGCTGGTGGTAGGGCGGCAGAAGATGCAGTTCTCCGTCGCCATCTTCAATCAGGCAGGGTTGCCGTGGCACGGCGAATTTTTCTTTATAAGGCGAACGGATAACGCCAATCTGATCGAAATGATAGGTGGTCATTGCCCGGCTTTATTGAGAAGAAATTTTCAGTGCAGTGCCTTCACAGATGGCCTGCCGATAGCAGCCTGCAACGCCACTGACGACCTGACATTTGTGCACCAGAACCGCATTGGCGCGCATCGCTGTTGCACGCGTTTGCAGACGGCGGCGGGCATTTGCAACCGTCGCGGGAGTATCTTGCACGCTAGCCTGGCACACCGAGCCAGATACTTCGCCCATATCGCGGAACGGTTTACCCACTAACTCTTCCGCATTGTTATACAGCACGGCGGTTGCCGGACGCGGAGCCGGTTTCGCTTTGGCCGGAGCTTCGACAGCTGGTTCGATAACCGGTTGCGGTGCGGGTGCCGTTTTGGGTTGCAGCAGGGAACATCCTGTTAGTGACAGCGCTAAAAACACGAGCGGTATAGCACGCATAGCATTTCCTCTCTACTATTATTCTTCTTTTGAAGTGCGCTTATTGAAGCAAGCTACGACACAAATAACAAGACGGGCATCGAGGCCCGTCTTGAAATAATTGTCACTCGCGTATCGGGTGATATTACCAGCCTTTCACCGCGCCGCCGTTGAAAATCTTGTTGGCCGCTTCATAAACTTCGTCTGACTGGTAAGCATGAACGAATTTCTTCACGTTGGCCGCGTCTTTGTTGTCTTCACGCGACACAATCAGGTTTACGTACGGAGAGTCTTTCTCTTCCACGAACAGACCGTCTTTGGTCGGCGTCAGGTTAATCTGGCTGGCATAGGTGGTGTTGATGATAGCCAGTGCGATTTGATCGTCATCCAGAGAGCGTGGCAGTTGCGGTGCTTCCAGTTCGACCAGTTTCAGGTTTTTCGGGTTTTCAACCACGTCCAGCACGGTCGGCAGCAGGCCAACGTTATCTTTCAGTTTGATCAGACCCTGTTTTTGCAGCAGCAGCAGGGAGCGACCCAGGTTGGTCGGATCGTTAGGCAGTGCAATTTGCGCCCCGTTTTGCAGCTCGTCTAATGATTTAATTTTTTTAGAGTAGCCAGCGATCGGGTAGACAAAGCTGTTGCCGACAGCAACCAGTTTGTAGCCACGGTCTTTGATCTGTTGGTCCAGATAAGGCTTGTGCTGGAAGGCATTCAGGTCGATATCCCCTTTGCTCAGCGCTTCGTTCGGCAGCACGTAATCGTTAAAGGACACCAGTTCCACGGTCAGGCCATATTTGTCTTTAGCCACTTTCTGGGCAACTTCAGCAACTTGCTGTTCAGCACCCACAATAACACCGACTTTGATGTGGTTCGGGTCTTTTTCTTCTTGTCCGCAGCCTGCCAGCGCCAGTGCACCCAGTAGCGTACCCAGTGCGGCGACGGTTTTAAATTTGATTGTCATTTCCTTAACCTCTGCATATTTAACGTTTTGCGGCTTGCCGACACTGGCATAGTCCGACGTGTAGTAAAACTTATTTATGAGTCACTGCCCGTACTGTGCGATCGCCTACGAATTGGATCAGGTAGACC
>NZ_JBPETA010000088.1:0-12844 GCF_051710365.1 Symbiopectobacterium sp.
TGGCGATGGTCAAAGCGCTTAACCGGATCACGCTATTAGGAATGCCGAACAGTATTCGCATCACGTAACAATCGACCCGATGGGGCACAGTCGTTACAAGTTCTGATTTATTCAACAAAGCCTAATACTGTGCCAGCGGCATCAACCACGGTAGCCGGTATTACCAAACTCAGTAGCGCAACCAACAGTAACGATGAAACGATGGCCGCTACGCCAAAAGCAATAAAATCAATCAATGACAAGATCGCATTTATTAATGTGAAAACCGTCAATGCAAAATCACCTGATGCAAACGGTAATATTCAGATTACTTCAGCCGATACGGGTTCTTTGCCTTATGGTGACACTGCGGCGGCCGCTTCCAAGCTGGCAACGGCGCGCACTATCGGAGGCGTTTCATTCGATGGTACAGCGAATATTAACCTGCCGGGCGTTAATGCGGCGGGCAATCAACCAACCACGGGGAACGCCGCAACAGCAACAAAACTGGCAACGGCCAGAACGATCAATGGTGTGGCGTTTGATGGTTCGGCAGACATTGACATCAATACGCTGATATCTCAAGGAAAGGTTCAGGCATTAAGTGGTAAAAATCAGGGTAAGGCAGGTATCCAGCTGTATGAGGCCTACAACAATGGATACCCGGCCAATTGCGGTAATGTCATCCATCTCAAAGGTGCATCGCATGGCGGAGAAGGTGAATTGCTGATTGGCTGGAGCACTACCAGTGGTGCTCATGCCCCAGTTTATATTCGCAGTCGTCGGGATATTAATGACGCGTCCTGGTCTGAGTGGGCGCAGCTTTTGACCTCCAATGACATTCAGGGTTACACTAAAGCTGAATCAGACGCCAGATATGTACAAGATTTGGAACGTGGCTCAGTGGCTAAAATCAATACAAGACAATCTCAAGATAATGAAGTACCGAATGGATGCGTGATGGTGGGGCTGACACTGAGTGAGGACGGATCCTCTGGTACACATGTTATAAGTATGCTTTACCGTCCGATCATGATTAATAAAAATGGGCATTGGCGAATAATTTCTAATGTTAAAACACCAACATCAGCATGAGGTAAATATGCAATTAAAAAATATAAAAAATTATTATCCTGATAATATTTCTTATGACCATAGATTCCAATATTTTAGGAGTGAAGATGGACAGGATTTCTATGAATCTTTTCCACTTTTTACAAAAAAATACAAACTCTGTATAAACCCTGACACAGGAATTATTTGTTCTATTTCCAAAGAGATATATAGTTTGTATCCCGCAGGATTTACCATTGTAGAAGTCGATGAACTGCCTGATGGGGTAGATATCTCCGGTGGCTGGCTATTTGATGGTCAAAAAGTTGTCCGCCGCATCCCCACCCACGGTGAACGTGTTGCGAAAGCGAAGCTTGAAAAAGCCACGTTGATGCAAAAAGCCTCCGCCGCTATTGCTCCGCTACAGGATGCTGTAGACCTCGATATGACCACGGAGGCAGAAAGGGCGCAGTTTATCGCGTGGAAGAAATACCGCGTGCTGCTTAACCGTGTCGATATCAGCACTGCGCCGGATATCGCGTGGCCGGAAGCGCCAGAAGGTGAAAAAATGGGGAATTAGTGTCCGTCGTCGAACAGGGTAGACAATTCGTCATCGGACAGACCCGTCGACATCTTGACGATAGCGCGATCGACGCCGTTGGCGATAAGTTGCCTTGCAATTTTGAGCGAGGCGCTATGCTCGCCTTCTTGGCGACCTTCTTGGCGACCTTCTTGGCGACCTTCTTGGCGACCTTCTTGGCGACCTTCCTGGCGACCTTTCTGCTCACCAAGCTGGATACCCTTCTGGATACCCTTCTGGATACCCTTTGCTTCCAGTTGTTCTGCAATGGTCATGATGTCCTCCTGGTAGTCAATGGCTTTGACGGCGATATGCTGTAGGAATTGTGCTTCATCCGATGTATTTCCCCGCTCTGCAATATAGTACATCAGGCTACGAAACTGTTCTTTCGGTATTGACCATAGATTGAGCAGGCGGGCGATATCTCCGGCCAGTTCGAGCATGTCCCGTGTACGGATGTGTTTTTGCACCAATTCCAGCAGGGCTACCCGCCGATGGGACAGTATTTCATCATCCGGCATGGCGGTAATATCAACCAGCGGGAATGCCTGTGTATAGACTGATTCTGCCAGTTCAGGGTCAGCAAAGCAATCGAGCCATTGGGTGCTGTAGGGGTAGGGCGACGTGGTACCGTGGTAGAACAGGAGCGGGATGACCACGGGCAAGGTCTCGTTGCCTTGCTCCAAGTGCCGCTGCATGGCTGCCATGCTATAACGCATTAAACGCCACGCCATCAACTTATCGGGCCTACTTTGGTGCTCGATCAATGTGTAGATATAGCCTTTCCCCGTTTTTGTCTGCACGGAATAGAGCATATCCGAACACTGGGTGCGCAGGTCGTCTTCGATAAAACTGCCCGACTCCATTGCCAACGTACTGAAGTCGCAGCGTTCACGCAGGTGTGGCGGCAGATGGATTTCCAAAAAGTCTCGGGCCACAGCGATATCGCCGAGAAACTTTTTGAACAGGGAGTCATGTTGGGAGAGTGAGGATGTTGTCATCGGCGCAGTATACCTTGCTCAGGTTACGGTATGCCATCGGGATTTCCAGCTCGGGGTGAATGTGATTTACGTCTAAGGAAGGGAGTCGGCAAGTCGAAATGGACGGTAACGTATTGATAAAAAAGTCGTGTATTGTCGTGCTTTGTTGTGTTTTGTTGCCTATTTTTTGAGCGATAGATTCAGTCAATATATTGATATTTATGGTTTTTAAGTGTTTTAACTCCGCTACTGTTGACGCAGTGGCACCTGAAATACGGGCGCAAATTGGTGATTGCGCTGCCGTATATCTGGCTTATTCTGCTGTTTATGCTGCCGTTCTTGATTGTTTTCAAAATCAGTCTGGCAGAAATGGCGCGCGCGGTGCCACCCTATATCGATTTGCTCTCCTGGGCGGATGATAAGCTCGATATCACCCTCAATCTGGGCAACTATCTTCATCTGCTTGATGACCCGCTCTATTTCGAAGCCTATTTGCAGTCGCTGAAAGTCGCTGCGGTGTCGACGGTACTCTGCCTGATCATTGGCTATCCGCTGGCATGGGCGGTCGCACACAGCCAGCCTTCCACGCGCAACATTTTACTGTTGTTGGTTATCCTGCCTTCCTGGACCTCATTTCTTATCCGCGTATATGCCTGGATGGGGATACTGAAGAACAACGGGATATTGAATAACTTCCTGCTGTGGCTGGGCGTCATTGATGAGCCGCTGATCATCCTGCACACCAATCTGGCGGTATATATCGGTATCGTCTACTCCTATCTGCCGTTTATGGTGTTGCCAATTTATACTGCATTGACCCGCCTGGATTATTCGCTGGTGGAAGCCTCACTGGATTTGGGCGCGCGTCCGTTGAAAACCTTTTTCCACGTGATTGTGCCGCTGACCAAAGGCGGTATTATCGCCGGCTCCATGCTGGTGTTTATCCCGGCGGTCGGGGAGTACGTGATACCTGAACTGTTAGGCGGCCCGGACAGCATCATGATTGGCCGTATCCTGTGGCAAGAGTTCTTTAACAACCGCGACTGGCCGGTAGCCTCTGCGGTAGCGACCATTATGTTGTTGCTGCTGATTGTGCCCATCATGTGGTTCCACAAGCATCAGAACAAAAGTACGGGAGATCAGGCATGAATAATTTACCTGTGGTTCGTTCCCCGTGGCGTACCCTGATTCTGGTTATCGGCTTTACTTTTTTGTATGCGCCGATGCTGATGCTGGTGATTTACTCTTTCAACAGTTCCAAACTGGTGACGGTGTGGGCGGGGTGGTCGACCCAATGGTACAGCGCACTGTTCCATGACAGCGCCATGATGACCGCCGTGGCATTAAGCCTGACTATTGCTGCCGCCTCCGCCACCATGGCGGTGGTGCTCGGCACGCTGGCTGCGGTGGTGATGGTGCGTTTTGGCAGCTTTCGCGGCTCCAACGGCTTTGCGTTTATGCTGACTGCGCCGCTGGTGATGCCTGATGTAATTACCGGTTTGTCGTTGCTGCTGCTGTTTGTGGCGCTGGGTCATGCTATCGGCTGGCCCTCGGAGCGCGGTATGCTGACCATCTGGCTGGCCCATGTGACCTTCTGTACCGCCTATGTCACCGTGGTCATCAGTGCGCGACTGCGCGAACTGGATCGTTCCATTGAGGAAGCGACAATGGATCTGGGGGCGGCGCCGCTCAAAGTGTTTTTCATCATCACCGTCCCGATGATTGCGCCGGCGCTGGTTTCCGGCTGGCTGCTGGACAAACAGGCGGTGGGGGCTTGGTTGCCCGTGGTTTCATCGCCACAGCAGGCTTTTCGCAACAAGGCCAAAATGGTGGTCAGTGGCAGCGCCGAACGCCCGGTGTTCGGTATTCTGCGTCAGGATGGCAGCGCGGTCGATTTGTGTGACTGTCCGCTTTATCCGGCATCGTTCGCGCCGGTGCTTTCTGTGCTTAAAACGTTTATTGCGCGCGCCGGGCTGACGCCCTAGTCAGGTGGCCCGGCGGCGCGGTGAATTAAAATATTTGCTGCTGACGGAGAGTCGCCTGCGCGGTGAGTTTATGCTGCGCTTCGTGTTGCGCTCTAAAACCAAGCTGGCCCAGTTACAACTGGCGCTTCCCTGGTTACAGCAGCAGTTGCCTCAGTTGGCGGTGATCTCAGCCAATATCCAGCCTGTTCATCAGGCGATTCTGGAAGGGGAAGAGGAGATTGCACTGACGGAAAACCAGATGCTGGAAGAGGCGTTCAATCAGGTGCCGCTTTTCTTGCGACTGCGCGGTTTCTTTCAAACTAACCCGCAAGTCGCCGCCACACTCTATGCCACGGCGCGTGACTGGGTTGCCGCGTTGCCCGTGACCAGCATGTGGGATCTGTTTTGCGGCGTCGGTGGTTTTGGATTGCACTGTGCCACGCCGGACATGCCTCTGACCGGTATTGAAATCAGCGCCGAGGCTATCGCCTGCGCGCAGCGCTCTGCCACACACCTTGGGTTAACGCAGGTGACATTTCAGGCGCTGGACTCCACCCAATTTGCCACTGGCAATGCCAGTGCGCCGGATCTGGTGCTGGTAAATCCCCCCCGACGCGGCATAGGGAGCGAGCTCTGCGCGTATCTGAGCCAGATGGCCCCAGCGTATATCCTCTACTCAAGCTGTAATGCACAGACCATGGCGAGTGATATCAGTCTGTTGCCGGGATACCGGATTGTCCAGGTGCAACTGTTCGATATGTTCCCGCATACCGCGCACTATGAGGTGATGGCGCTATTGCGGCGTGGGTAAGGCTCAGGAAAAAGAGACAAAAAAAGCGCCCGAGGGCGCTTGTTGACCAGACTCTGACTTATTGCGGGAACCATTTGTCGTTGATGGCTTTATAGGTGCCGTCTGCTTTGATGGCTTCCAGCGCGCCGTTTAATTTTGCCAGCAGTGCTTTGTCATCAGGACGAATGGCGATACCGAGACTGGTGCCGAAGTATTCCGCGTCAGTTACATGTTCGCCAACGGTTGCCAATTCCGGGTTGTTCTTGATCCACTCATTGACCACCGCAGTATCGCCGAAAACGCCGTCGATGCGTCCGTTTTTCAAATCCAGCACCGCATTTTGATAGCTGTCGTAGGACACAGTCTGCACTTCCGGGTGCTTGTCATTCATGTACTTCTGGTGCGTGGTGCCGTTTTCCATCCCGATGCGCTTGCCTTTCATGGCGGCAAAATCACTGAATTTGCCCTTCTGCGCGATAACCACGGCAGAGTTAGCATAATAGGGCTGGGTAAACGCCACTTGCTTGCTGCGCTCTGGGGTGATGTCCATCCCGGAGATCACGGCATCGTAACGACGGAATTTCAGCGCCGGGATCAGGCTGTCGAAAGCCTGGTTGGTGAAGGTGCAGTTAGCTTGAATCTGTTTGCACAGGGCTTTCGCCAGATCCATATCAAAGCCGACGATCTCGTTGTTGGCATCGAGAGATTCAAACGGCGGATAGGTGGCGGAGGCGGCAAAACGAATAGTGTCTGCGGCGTTAGCGCCGAATGCCATACCTGCCAGTAACGTGGCGACCACGAATTTTTTCATGTTGTGCTCCAACGATTTTTTTAAATTTTTCCTGCGGCATGCTTCCCGCTCAACGGCAATCACATTGCCACCAAGTGAATTAATATGCAAATAAAATGATTAAAAATACATTTAAGTGGCGATAAAACAGACAAAAAAAGCAGGCCGAAGCCTGCTTTTTATCGTACAAGAGAGATCAGTTACGGTGTTCAAACGCCAGTGCGCGTCGTTCGATAAGCCGCATCAGCAATGTCAGTAACCCATTGACGCACAGGTAAATAATCCCTGCGGCACCGAACACGGCGACATAGTAGGTACGGCCATACATCAGTTGGCTGTAACCCATCACCTCCATCAGCGTGATGGTATAAGCCAGCGAGGTACTTTTAAACACCAACACCACTTCGTTTGAATAGGACGACAGGGCGCGTTTGAAGGCATAGGGCAGCAAAATACGCAATGTTTGTGCTGGCGACATACCCAGCGCCGCGCAGGATTGCCACTGCCCGGAGGGTATGGCGCGCACCGCGCCGTAAAACAGTTGCGTGGTATAGGCCGCGCTGTTTAATGCCAACGCAATCATGGCGCACAGCCAGGGCTGAGAGAGCAAGTGCCACAACCACGGGATCTGCTGGATTGCCGGAAATTGGCCCGGGCCATAGTAGATCAGGAAGATTTGCACCAGCAGAGGTGTGCCGGTAAACAGGGTGATGTACGCCCGGGATAACAGGGACAACACCGGTGTTTTTAACGCAAGCACTGCCGTCAGCACCAAAGAGATAACCAGTGCGGCAATCAGTGCCACCAGCGTAAGGCTAAGGCTGGTGTGCAACCCTTTGAGCAATCCAGGTAAGTAGGCGAGCATCAGGACGGCCTCCGTTCAAAGCGCGTAGTACGCAGTTCGATACGTTTGAGGACGTATTGACTCAACAAGGTGATTACCAGATAAATCGCTGCCGCAATCACATACCAGGTAAAGGGCTCTTGGGTACGTGTGGCGATACTCTTGGTTTGCAGCATCAGATCGTTCACGCTAATCAATGACACCAATGCGGTATCTTTCAGCAATACCAGCCATTGGTTGCCGAGGCCGGGCAGGGCATGACGCCACATTTGCGGCATGATCAGACGAAAGAAGATGGCTGCTTTACTCAAACCCAGGGCTTGCCCTGATTCGCGCTGCCCTTGAGGGACTGCTTTGAGCGCGCCGCGCAGCGTTTGTGACGCATAGGCTGCATACAGCAGCGCCAATGCAATCACACCGCACAGAAACGGGCTGACTTCAAACGTCTCAATGTTTAACTTGATGGGATACGCTGCGCCACCAACACTGAGCGTAAAGCCATCCGCCAGTATCAGCAGCAGCTGTGATGAACCAAAATAGATAAACAGCACCACCAGAATTTCCGGCAGACCGCGTAGCAGCGTCACTAACGCTGTGCCACACCAGGCAACGGGCTTCCAGCGCGCCATTTCCCAGACAGCAAACAGCATCGCCAGAATCAAACCGAGTACCAGTGCACAAACGGCAAGGCCGACGGTCATGCAGGCGGCGCTTGCAAGAGGATGAAATTCAATCATTGAGCGAGATTACTGCTGAAACCATTTGTTGTAGATGGACTGATAAGTGCCATCCTGCTTGACTTTGTCCAGCGCGTCATTGAAGCGTTTAACCAGTGCATCGTTACCCTGACGCACCGCAATGCCCAAACCGATACCAAAGTAGTTTTTATCCGTCACGCTGCTGCCTACGGTAGCCAACTGGTCGTTCTGTTTCAGCCACTCATTCACCACGGCAGTGTCACCGAATACCGCGTCCAGACGACCGCTTTTCAGATCCAGAATGGCATTCTGATAGCTGTCATAGGGCACTGTGGTCACATCTTTGTGCTGGTCCAGCAGGTATTTCTGGTGAGTCGTACCGTTCTGCACGCCAACGCGTTTACCTTTCAGGGCACCGATATCGGCCACTTTGCCTTTCTGTGCGATAAACAGCGCAGAGTTGTCGTAGTAAGGTTGGCTAAAGGTTACCTGTTGCTGACGTTCCGGCGTAATATCCATTCCGGCCATAACGGCTTCATAACGACGGAATTTAAGCCCTGGGATCAAGCTGTCAAAGGCCTGATTGCTAAACGTACAGGTGGCGTTCATCTCTTTGCACAGCGCATTGGCAAGATCGACGTCAAACCCTTGGATCTTGTTATCATCGCCCACGAATTCGAACGGAGGGTAAGAGGCTTCGGTCGCGAAACGGATGGTTTCAGCGGCGCTGGCGGCAACGCTGGCGCTGGCGAGGAGTGCTGCAACGAGTAATTTTTTCATTGTCATTTCCATCTTGTTCATCAATGAGAAAGATAACTGGCGAACTCGGCGGTTTGCGGCGCGGTAAAGTGGCCCGCATCACCCTGTTCGACAATACGACCATTTTCCATGTACACCACACGGCTGGCAGTTTTACGTGCAAAATCCACTTCGTGAGTGACGATCACTTGGGTGATGCCGGTCTGTGCCAGTTCCTGAATAATACCGACCACCTGGGCCGTGATTTCAGGATCGAGGGCGGCCGTTGGTTCATCAAACAGCAGCACTTGAGGTTCCATCATCAGTGCGCGGGCAATCGCCACGCGTTGCTGTTGCCCACCGGACAAATGCAGCGGGAAACGATCGGCAAAATCGCGCAGACGTAAACGTGTTAACAGTTTGTCTGCACGTGCCAGCGCCTCGTCTTTGCTCAACCCCAATACCCGACAAGGTGCCTCGGTCAGGTTTTGCGTGACGGTCAGGTGTGGCCACAGGTTGTATTGCTGAAATACCATGCCGACATTGCGGCGCAGTTCACGAATGGCACCGTCACTCGGCGGCTGCGCAAACGTAAACTGGTTGCCTGCGATGGCAAGCGTGCCCGAACGCGGCATTTCCAGCAGGTTCAATACGCGCAGCAGCGAGCTTTTCCCCGCACCGCTGGGGCCCAATAACACCAGCGTTTCGCCAGCCGGACAATCAAGGGTGACATCGAATAGCGCCTGATGCGCGCCATAGAAACAGTTAATGCTGTTTAGTTGAATACTCATGCGCAAGAATTGAATAGACATTGATGCCGCGAATGTTAACGTCGGCAGGATACTTATGCAATCGCCGTGGGTTAAAATTTGCTGATTAGCGGACTAATGGATAAATAATAGCACAAAATATCGGTTAAGCGGCGGGGCGGCTGTAATTGTCGGGACCGAAGGATAACAGACAGCAAATCTGCCCGTATCGGCGACTATCATGCTGCGGTTTCGCGCTGATAGCATCAAAAAATACAGGTTATGAATGCGTTATAGTGATGAATGGTTGAAGTTGTGTGTGGGTGGATTAATATTTCGTGTATTTTTAGTTATGACGTTAGCGCACCAATGGCGACGGCAGGCTGTGCCTGTCAACAAGCGCATACAGAAAAGAGCGTAATAGAATGAATGCAAGTGCAATTCCCATCCTGATGTATCACCACGTTGCTCCTAAACCTGGGCTGGTGACGCTGTCGCCCGACACCTTTATTGAACAGATGACCTTGCTGGCGCGTGCCGGGTGGAAAACCGTGACCGCGGCTGAATTGGAAGGATTTTACCGTGGAGAGCCTTTGCCGCGTAAAAGTGTGATGATCACCTTTGACGACGGTTATTTGGACAATTGGGTTTATGCGTTTCCGGTGTTAAAACGTCTTGGGCTGCATGCGCATATTTTTTTGATTACCAGCCAGATTGGTGACGGACCCGTTCGTGAACTTACGGAGATTGCTTTCTCCCACAAAGAATGTGAGGAAAAAGTCGCCACTGGCCATGCCGACGATGTGATGATGCGCTGGTCTGAAATTGAAGAGATGCAAGCAAGTGGGTTAGTGGAGTTTCACGCGCATACCCATACGCATCAGCGCTGGGACTGGCAAATCGCCGATCTTGCTGAGCGCCACCGTGCATTGGAAACCGATCTGCGTTTGTGCCGTGAAACGCTGCTTGCGCGACTGGGGTCGTGTAGCCGTCATTTTTGCTGGACTATGGGTTTTTATAACCATGATTACGTTGCCATTGCTCAAGCGCAAGGGTTTGACTATCTCTACACCACTGAGCGGCGGGTGAACATGCCGCGACACCTCATCTGGCGTTTGGGACGTATCAGCACCAAAGAGCGAGAAGACACCTCCTGGCTTAAACGGCGACTGTTTCTGTATACCACACCGGTTATTTCTTCATTATTTGCCTTACATAAAGGTCAGCGTTATACCTGATCGTTTATTTCACGACATTGGCAACGTGCCCAGAATAATGTTCCTGGGCATTTTATGTATTTATTTTTCGAAAATACGTTTCTGTATAAAAAGTATTTACCTTCCGTTTAGCTTCGCTCTCATAAAATTACGTCAGACGTTATATGCACCGTGCATATCCTTGTTTGAGGGTAAGGTGTTGATTGTTTATATATAGTTATCATTCCCCCTCGCTGTGGCGTTTCAGACAGCTTATTAATGAATATCATCCCTTATTTGTCGTCAGTCACAGCGGGCATGATGCAAATATTGCTGCACTGGCAACCAAGCTGACCTGGAACAAGCCAACGCTCGTGCGGCAAAAAACCTATCTTACCAGCAGGATTAAACCGTTTAGCACCAATTATCTGGCGGATCAGGTAGTGGTACCCAGCAGTGGCATGAAGCGCGCGATGGTGGCGGGTGGCTGTCGTGATGAAAAAATTGAGGTGGTCGCACCCGGGTTTGATTTTGCTACCTTGCATGCCCAGAGTGAGAGGCCTTTGCCTGTATCTGTACAATGTTGGTTGGAGGCCAGTACGTCGCCAGTCATTGTTCAGGTTGGTATGCTGCGCGGTGAAAAAGGGCACGATACCGCCTTGGCCGCGTTGGCGGCGCTCAAGCAGTCAGACCATACGTTTCGTTACCTGATCGTCGGTGATGGCCCTGAGTGTAAGGTTATCAACGCAATGATTGCGCGCTATGGTTTGCAAGATAACGTGATGATGGCGGGTAAGCTGTTTCCGGCAGCGGCCGTCTATCGGCATGCAGATCTGGTGTTGATGCCTTCACGTAATGAATCATTTGGGATGGCACTGGTTGAGGCGATGTATTTTGGCGTCCCGGTGATGGCAAGCGACGTGGGAGGCATCCCGGATGTTATCCACCATCAGGAAAACGGCGTATTGTTGCCGTGCGATGATGTTGTGGCTTGGCAGAATGCTACTGCTGATTTCCTTATGCATCATGCATCCTGCATCCTGAACCCTACCGTCAGAGGGCCCGCCACGCCTGCGATGACGTGGTGTTGCGCTACTCTATCGATGCCTGCGTCAAAAAAATTATCGCATTGGCCTATAAAGCCCACACCCACGGTTGCGGGTGTGGTGACGCCTTAGGTTACGACAGTACCGTATCCCCGTGCAGTTGGCAACTGCACGTGAGCACATAACCTTGTGCAATCTCTTCTGCTGTCAGCGTCATGGTGCTACTGGTGGTGTAATCGCCGGAAAGCACTTTGGTTTTGCAACTGCCGCATACGCCTGCGCGGCAGGCGGCATTAACCGGTATTTTATGGCTTTCCAGTGCCGCTAACAGACTGATGCCCACCGGAACACGCAGCGTATTAAGCGGCTGGCGAATGGTCAGCGTCAACTGCTCACCGTCCTCTTCCAGTGATTCAGCGCCAATCTGGAACTGCTCTTTGTAAAAACGCGTTGCGGGGACGCCAGCGTTGGCGACCAGTGCGGCAACTTGCTGCATATAAGGAGCTGGGCCGCAGGTCATCACAATGCGCTGTGCCAGATCCGGCACCGCTTGTTTCAGTAACTCAGGCGTTAACCTTCCGGCGAGAAAACCAGTTTCGGCGTCAAATTCGGCGACCAACGTCAGCGTCAGCTGTGATGGATAGTGCTCTGTAAGGCGTTGCCACTCTGTGGCAAAAATCACCTGCTGCGGGTTACGAACATTAAAGATAACCTGCAAGTGAACGTTGGGACGGTGCGCCAATAACCAGCGACTCATCGACATGATGGGCGTAACGCCACAGCCTGCGGCCATCATCAGATAACGTTCCTGTTCGGCATGAACCGCATCGACGCAGGTAAATTTGCCTTGTGCATCGGAAAGCCACAGATAGTCACCGGGTTTGACCTGCTGCGTCAGCTAGCCTGAGCCCGTCCCCGGTTCTAACCGCCGCACCGTCAGCGTGATAAACGGGCTTAATCTTGGGGTTGAGGAGAGGGTATAGGCGCGCAGGGTGTCGGGGTCGTTGGCAATGCAAACCAGTGCATACTGCCCCGGACGATAGGGGTAGAAATCGTGATTAATCAGCGAAAGCGTCCAGACGTCAGGCGTTTCCTGACGAATGGAGTGAACTTGCATGCGGTTCGGGCATGCGGAGGTCGGTTGTGTCATGTGTGCTCTCCAAACAGCACAAGCGACGCGTTGCCGCGCCGCTTGTTATCCGATTGCTCTCAAGCGGACAGAATAGTGTTGATGTCTTCTTCTACGGTGGTTATCGAACGCATACCGAATTTTTCGTTCAGCACGGCCAGCAGGTTATCCGTCAGGAAGCCGGGGGCGGTAGGGCCGGTTCTGATGTTTTTGACGCCCAGCGACAGCAGCGTGAGCAGAATGACGATGGCTTTTTGCTCAAACCAGGAGAGTATCAGGCTCAATGGCAGGTCGTTCACGCCGCAGCC
>NZ_JBPETA010000089.1:0-12827 GCF_051710365.1 Symbiopectobacterium sp.
TGCCGGAAGGCGTTGAAATGGTAATGCCGGGCGACAACATCAAAATGGTTGTTACCCTGATCCACCCGATCGCGATGGACGACGGCTTGCGTTTCGCAATCCGTGAAGGCGGCCGTACCGTTGGTGCAGGTGTTGTTGCCAAAGTTATGGCTTAATCGCCGATAAATTTGACTCAACATGTAGTAAAAGGGCATCATTTGATGCCCTTTTACTACGCTGCCCTCAGTAGAACCTATCTCATCACGGATTGTGGCGTATAATCCTGCTAATCTGTGGTGAGATAGGCTCTGTAGATTACAGCGTAAATGCCGAGTTTCGCTGCGAGCGAAACATCATGTTGGTTTGGTTTGCTCTGCGTTGCGGGGCAAGGTTATTTGTCTGATTCATGAGTGACAGGTTGGTTTATGAGTGCAAATACCGAGACCCAGGGTAGTGGGCGTGGCCTGGAAGTGATCAAGTGGCTGGTTGTGGCGGCTTTACTCGTTGTTGCCATAGTGGGTAATTATTACTACCGCGGGTACAGTCTGCCGCTTCGCGCATTGGCCGTTGTTATCCTGATTGCTGCCGCAGGCGGTGTTGCACTGTTAACCGCCAAAGGCAAAGCAACGGTGACCTTTGCCCGCGAAGCGCGCACTGAAGTCCGTAAAGTGATTTGGCCAACCCGCCAGGAAACGCTGCATACCACGTTGATCGTTGCCGCGGTAACTGCCGTGATGTCACTGATTCTGTGGGGGCTGGATGGTATTCTGGTCCGTTTGATATCATTTATCACAGGCCTGAGGTTCTAAGATGTCTGAAGCTCCAAAAAAACGGTGGTACGTCGTTCAGGCGTTTTCCGGCTTTGAAGGCCGCGTTGCACAATCGCTGCGCGAGCACATCAAATTGCACAACATGGAAGAGTTGTTTGGCGACGTCATGGTGCCGACCGAGGAAGTGGTTGAGATTCGTGGCGGTCAACGTCGTAAAAGCGAACGCAAATTCTTCCCTGGCTACGTGTTAGTACAGATGGTAATGGAAGACGCCAGCTGGCACTTGGTGCGTAGCGTTCCGCGTGTGATGGGCTTTATCGGCGGTACGTCCGATCGTCCTGCGCCTATCAGTGACAAAGAAGTTGACGCTATCATGAACCGCCTGCAACAGGTGGGTGATAAACCGCGTCCGAAAACGCTGTTCGAACCGGGCGAAATGGTGCGCGTCAACGACGGCCCGTTTGCCGATTTCAACGGTGTGGTGGAAGAAGTGGATTACGAGAAAAGCCGCCTGAAAGTGTCGGTCTCCATCTTCGGACGTGCTACGCCCGTTGAGCTGGATTTCGGCCAGGTGGAAAAGGGCTGATATAGCCTGGCGTTCGTAAAGAAATTCTTGTATCTGGCGCGAAATTAATCTATTATTTCGCGCCTTTTGTTTTTAGGTGCTATGGCATCTGAAAAAATCAAAAATCACGGGGAGCCTTTTTAAGGCGCTATTACCCATTAGAGGAAAGTTAAATGGCCAAGAAAGTACAAGCCTACGTCAAGCTGCAAGTTGCAGCTGGTATGGCTAACCCGAGCCCGCCGGTTGGTCCTGCTCTGGGTCAGCAAGGTGTGAATATCATGGAATTCTGTAAGGCATTCAATGCTAAAACAGAAAGCCTGGAAAAAGGTCTGCCGATTCCGGTTGTGATCACCGTTTACTCCGACCGTTCCTTCACCTTCGTTACCAAAACGCCTCCGGCAGCAGTTCTGCTGAAGAAAGCGGCTGGTATCAAGTCTGGTTCTGGCAAGCCGAACAAAGACAAAGTAGGTAAAGTGACCCACGCTCAGGTTATGGAAATTGCCCAGACCAAAGCGGCGGACATGACGGGTGCCGACGTGGACGCTATGGCGCGTTCCATCGCGGGTACTGCTCGTTCCATGGGCCTGGTAGTGGAGGACTAAGAGATGGCTAAGCTGACCAAGCGCATGCGCGTGATCCGTGAGAAAGTTGATGTTACCAAACAATATGACATCAACGAAGCTGTAGCCCTGCTCAAAGAGCTGGCCACTGCTAAGTTTGTTGAAAGCGTTGACGTTGCCGTAAACCTGGGCATCGACGCACGTAAATCTGACCAGAACGTTCGTGGCGCAACTGTACTGCCGCACGGTACTGGCCGTTCCGTTCGCGTTGCCGTATTTACCCAAGGCGCAAACGCTGAAGCTGCTAAAGCAGCTGGCGCAGAGCTGGTAGGTATGGAAGATCTGGCTGACCAGATCAAGAAAGGCGAAATGAACTTTGACGTGGTTATTGCTTCTCCGGATGCAATGCGCGTTGTTGGCCAGTTGGGTCAGGTTCTGGGTCCGCGTGGCCTGATGCCGAACCCGAAAGTCGGTACTGTAACGCCGAACGTTGCTGAAGCGGTTAAAAACGCGAAAGCCGGTCAGGTTCGTTACCGTAACGACAAAAACGGCATCATCCACACCACCATCGGTAAGGTTGATTTCGACGCTGACAAACTGAAAGAAAACCTGGAAGCTTTGCTGATTGCGCTGAAAAAAGCCAAACCAGCTCAAGCGAAAGGCGTGTACGTCAAGAAAGTTAGCATCTCCACCACCATGGGTGCTGGTGTTGCCGTTGATCAGAGTGGCCTGAACGCGGTCGCTAACTGATAGCTTTACCTGGGCGAAAGATGTACGTATAACCTTACGCCCATTGTCCTTAAATGGACGAAACAGATTTTTTCGGTTGGAGCCTGGCCTGATCCAGGCCTCCGTCCAAGACCGCAGGTGCTTCAACGTTTTCGGGTTTGCCTGAAGAAAGAGACGCTTAATTTTCCTGCGTAGACGGTGACAGAGCCTAAAGAAAATTTTCTTTTACTGGATTCTGCTCACCGTGTTTTGAAGCCTGTTTTCCATGTGGTTGCAGGTGAAGTGAGTTCCGGAAATGTATTCCGGCTATATCCAGGAGCACAAGCTAATGGCATTAAATCTTCAAGACAAACAAGCGATTGTTGCTGAAGTCAGCGAAGTGGCCAAAGGCGCGCTGTCTGCGGTTGTTGCGGATTCTCGTGGCGTAACCGTAGATAAAATGACTGAACTGCGTAAAGCAGGTCGTGAAGCTGGCGTATACATGCGTGTTGTTCGCAACACCCTGCTGCGTCGCGTCGTTGAAGGCACTCAGTTCGAATGCCTGAAAGACACGTTTGTTGGTCCGACCTTGATTGCATATTCTATGGAACACCCGGGCGCTGCTGCTCGTCTGTTCAAAGAGTTCGCGAAAGCGAATGCAAAATTCGAGGTTAAAGCTGCGGCCTTTGAAGGTGAGTTGATTCCGGCGGCTCAAATTGACCGTCTGGCAACGCTGCCGACTTACGAAGAAGCAATTGCACGCCTGATGGCGACCATGAAAGAAGCCTCCGCAGGCAAACTGGTCCGCACTCTGGCAGCTGTTCGCGATCAGAAAGAAGCGGCGTAATCGCCCTTTTCCTGTTTTCGCATTTGCTTACGTATAAACTATTTCTGATTGTTAGGAACAATTGTCATGTCTATCACTAAAGATCAAATTATCGAAGCAGTTGCCGCTATGTCCGTAATGGACGTTGTTGAGCTGATCTCTGCTATGGAAGAAAAATTCGGCGTTTCTGCTGCCGCTGCTGTAGCTGTTGCTGCTGCTGGCCCGGTTGAAGCTGCTGAAGAGAAAACTGAATTCGACGTTATCCTGAAAGCTATCGGCGCTAACAAAGTTGCCGTAATTAAAGCTGTTCGTGGCGCAACTGGCCTGGGTCTGAAAGAAGCGAAAGACCTGGTTGAGTCTGCACCTGCTGCGCTGAAAGAAGGCGTGAGCAAAGATGACGCTGAAGCTCTGAAGAAATCTCTGGAAGAAGCTGGCGCTGAAGTTGAAGTTAAATAAGCCAACCCTTCCGGTTGCAGCCTGAGTTTTCAGGCTGATGGCTGGTGACTTTTTGGTCACCAGCCTTTTTGCGCTGTAGGGCATCTGTGGTGTTTCGCACCGTTTGGCCACGGATTATCCCAATATTTTTTTCTATCGACGCCTTAATATACTGCTTTCCAGCCTGGGTTCCCTGCCGGTGCAAAAGCAATGAAATGATTTAAGAGTGATAGAAAGACGTATTAACGAAGGGCGGATTGCCTTTCGATCAACAAAATCGTGTAGCAATGAACCGTCCTGTCAAGACGAGCAAGTGGTTCTTACTTTTCAGCGAGCTGAGGAACCCCATGGTTTACTCCTATACCGAGAAAAAACGCATTCGTAAGGATTTTGGTAAACGTCCGCAAGTGTTGGACATACCTTATCTCCTTTCTATCCAGCTTGACTCGTTTCAGAAGTTCATCGAGCAAGATCCGGAAGGCCAGTACGGTCTGGAAGCCGCATTCCGTTCCGTATTCCCAATTTCAAGCTACAGCGGTAGCTCTGAGCTGCAATACGTAAGCTACCGTTTGGGTGAGCCCGTATTTGACGTCAAAGAGTGTCAGATTCGCGGGGTGACCTTCTCAGCACCGCTGCGCGTCAAGCTGCGTCTGGTGATCTACGAGCGCGAAGCGCCGGAAGGCACCGTAAAAGACATTAAAGAACAAGAAGTGTACATGGGCGAAATTCCGCTCATGACCGAAAACGGGACCTTTGTTATCAACGGTACTGAGCGCGTTATCGTTTCTCAGTTGCACCGTAGTCCGGGCGTGTTCTTTGACAGCGACAAGGGTAAAACACACTTCTCCGGTAAAGTGCTGTATAACGCACGTATCATCCCTTACCGTGGTTCCTGGCTGGATTTCGAGTTCGACCCGAAAGATAACCTGTTTGTGCGTATCGACCGTCGCCGTAAGCTGCCTGCGACCATCATTTTGCGCGCGCTGGGCTTCTCGGCTGAAGAAATCCTGGACTTGTTCTTCGACAAAATTGTCTACGAGATCAACGGCAACAAGTTGCAAATGGATCTGGTGCCTGAGCGCCTGCGCGGTGAAACCGCCTCGTTCGACATCGAAGCCAATGGCAAAGTGTACGTTGAAAAAGGCCGCCGTATCACCGCGCGTCACATTCGCCAGTTGGAAAAAGACAGCGTAGAACGCATTGAAGTACCGGTCGAATACATCGCCGGGAAAGTGCTGGCGAAAGATTACGTAGACGCGAGCACCGGCGAACTGATCGGTGTGGCGAACATTGAGCTGTCGCTGGATCTGCTGGCTAAACTGAGCCAGGCAGGCCATAAGCGCATTGAGACCCTGTTCACCAACGATCTGGATCACGGCCCGTATATCTCCGAAACGCTGCGTGTAGACCCGACCAACGATCGCCTGAGCGCGCTGGTTGAAATCTATCGCATGATGCGTCCGGGCGAGCCGCCGACACGTGAAGCGGCAGAAACGCTGTTTGAGAACCTGTTCTTCTCTGAAGATCGTTACGATCTGTCCGCTGTGGGCCGCATGAAGTTTAACCGCTCCCTGCTGCGCGATGAGATTGAAGGTTCCGGTATCCTGAGCAAAGACGACATCATTCAGGTGATGAAGAAGCTCATCGATATCCGTAACGGTTCCGGTGAAGTCGATGATATCGATCACCTGGGCAACCGTCGTATCCGTTCCGTGGGAGAAATGGCGGAAAACCAATTCCGCGTTGGCCTGGTGCGCGTAGAGCGTGCGGTGAAAGAGCGTCTGTCCCTGGGCGATCTGGATACCCTGATGCCGCAGGACATGATCAACGCCAAGCCGATTTCGGCGGCGGTGAAAGAGTTCTTCGGTTCCAGCCAGCTGTCCCAGTTTATGGACCAGAACAACCCGCTGTCCGAAATTACGCACAAACGCCGTATCTCCGCGTTGGGCCCAGGCGGTCTGACCCGTGAACGTGCTGGCTTTGAAGTGCGTGACGTACACCCGACCCACTATGGTCGCGTATGTCCTATCGAAACGCCGGAAGGTCCGAACATCGGTCTTATCAACTCGCTGTCCGTGTACGCGCAGACCAACGAATACGGTTTCCTTGAAACCCCGTATCGTCTGGTGCGTGACGGTGTGGTAACAGATGAAATCCATTACCTGTCCGCGATTGAAGAAGGCAACTACGTTATTGCACAGGCGAACACCAACCTCGACGAAGAAGGGCATTTCGTTGACGATCTGGTGACCTGCCGTAGCAAAGGCGAATCCAGTTTGTTCAGCCGCGATCAGGTTGACTACATGGACGTTTCCACCCAGCAGGTGGTTTCCGTCGGTGCATCTCTGATCCCGTTCCTGGAACACGATGACGCCAACCGCGCCCTGATGGGTGCGAACATGCAACGTCAGGCTGTACCGACCCTGCGCGCTGACAAGCCGTTGGTAGGTACTGGTATGGAACGCGCTGTGGCCGTTGACTCCGGTGTAACTGCCGTTGCCAAACGCGGCGGTACCGTGCAGTACGTCGACGCATCCCGTATCGTTATCAAAGTTAACGAAGACGAGATGTATCCGGGCGAAGCGGGCATCGACATCTACAACCTGACCAAATACACCCGTTCCAACCAGAACACCTGTATCAACCAGATGCCGTGTGTGTCTCTGGGTGAGCCGGTTGAACGTGGTGATGTGCTGGCTGACGGCCCGTCTACCGATCTGGGTGAACTGGCGCTGGGTCAGAACATGCGCGTCGCGTTCATGCCTTGGAACGGTTACAACTTCGAAGACTCCATCCTCGTGTCCGAGCGTGTGGTGCAGGAAGACCGTTTCACCTCTATCCACATTCAGGAACTGGCGTGTGTGTCTCGTGACACCAAGCTGGGGCCAGAAGAGATCACTGCCGACATCCCGAACGTGGGTGAAGCTGCGCTCTCCAAACTGGATGAGTCCGGTATCGTGTATATCGGTGCTGAAGTAACGGGCGGCGACATTCTGGTCGGTAAAGTGACGCCGAAAGGCGAAACCCAACTGACGCCGGAAGAGAAACTGCTGCGCGCAATCTTCGGTGAAAAAGCGTCTGATGTTAAAGACTCTTCCCTGCGTGTGCCGAACGGTGTATCCGGTACGGTTATCGACGTTCAGGTCTTCACCCGCGATGGCGTGGAAAAAGACAAACGTGCTCTGGAAATCGAAGAGATGCAACTGAAGCAGGCCAAAAAAGACCTGACGGAAGAATTGCAGATCCTCGAAGCCGGTCTGTTTGCCCGTATTCACGCCGTGCTGGTCTCCGGCGGCGTGGAAGCAGACAAGCTGGACAAGCTGCCGCGTGAGCGTTGGTTGGAACTGGGTCTGACTGATGAAGAGAAACAGAATCAGTTGGAACAGCTGGCCGAGCAGTACGACGAGCTGAAACACGAATTCGAGAAAAAACTCGAAGCGAAGCGCCGCAAGATCACGCAAGGCGACGATCTGGCTCCGGGCGTCCTGAAGATCGTCAAGGTGTATCTGGCTGTTAAACGTCAGATTCAACCGGGTGACAAGATGGCAGGCCGTCACGGTAACAAGGGTGTTATCTCCAAGATCAACCCGATCGAGGACATGCCTTACGATGAGAACGGTACGCCGGTCGATATCGTATTGAACCCGCTGGGCGTTCCATCGCGTATGAACATCGGTCAGATTCTGGAAACCCACTTGGGTATGGCGGCTAAAGGTATCGGCGAGAAGATCAACGCCATGCTGAAACGTCAGGAAGAAGTGGCTAAACTGCGCGAATTCATCCAGAAAGCCTACGATCTGGGCAACGACGTGCGTCAAAAAGTCGACCTGAACACCTTCACTGATGATGAAGTGTTGCGTCTGGCGGACAACCTGAAGAAAGGGATGCCGCTGGCAACGCCAGTGTTCGACGGTGCCAAAGAGTCCGAGATCAAAGAACTGCTGACGCTGGGTGGTCTGCCGACCTCCGGTCAGATCACGCTGTTCGATGGTCGTACCGGTGAACAGTTTGAGCGTTCAGTAACCGTCGGTTACATGTACATGCTGAAACTGAACCACTTGGTTGACGACAAGATGCACGCGCGTTCTACCGGTTCTTACAGCCTGGTAACCCAGCAGCCGTTGGGTGGTAAAGCCCAGTTCGGTGGTCAACGCTTCGGTGAGATGGAAGTGTGGGCGCTGGAAGCGTATGGCGCAGCTTATACCCTTCAGGAAATGCTGACGGTGAAATCCGATGACGTCAACGGCCGTACCAAGATGTATAAAAACATCGTGGATGGCGACCATCGTATGGAACCGGGCATGCCGGAGTCCTTCAACGTACTGTTGAAAGAAATCCGCTCGCTGGGTATCAACATCGAGCTGGAAGAAGGTTAATCCTGCTCGCTGGTACGCTTTGCTCGTGTAAAGGAGTGCCTGAGCTTCAGCTCAGGCATCCAACAGGTCTAACTCCGACGGGAGCCAATCCGTGAAAGACTTATTAAAGTTTCTGAAAGCGCAAACCAAGACCGAAGAGTTTGATGCGATCAAAATTGCGCTGGCATCGCCAGACATGATTCGTTCCTGGTCTTTCGGTGAAGTTAAAAAGCCGGAAACCATTAACTACCGTACGTTCAAACCTGAACGTGACGGTCTGTTCTGCGCCCGTATCTTCGGGCCAGTGAAAGACTATGAGTGCCTGTGCGGTAAGTACAAGCGCTTGAAACACCGTGGCGTTATCTGTGAGAAATGCGGCGTTGAAGTGACCCAAACCAAAGTGCGCCGTGAGCGCATGGGCCACATCGAGCTGGCGTCTCCGACTGCGCACATCTGGTTCCTGAAATCGCTGCCGTCCCGTATCGGCTTGCTGCTGGATATGCCACTGCGCGATATCGAACGCGTGCTGTACTTCGAATCCTATGTGGTGATTGAAGGCGGCATGACCAACCTGGAAAAACGTCAGATCCTGACTGAAGAGCAGTATCTGGACGCGTTGGAAGAGTTCGGTGACGAATTCGACGCCAAGATGGGTGCCGAAGCGATCCAGGCCCTGCTGAAAAACATGGATCTGGAACAGGAATGCGAACAGCTGCGCGAAGAGTTGAATGAAACCAACTCTGAAACCAAGCGTAAAAAGCTGACCAAGCGCATCAAGCTGCTGGAAGCGTTCGTACAGTCTGGCAACAAGCCGGAGTGGATGATCCTGACCGTGCTGCCTGTGTTGCCGCCGGATCTGCGTCCGTTGGTTCCGCTGGACGGTGGTCGTTTCGCAACCTCAGATCTGAACGATCTGTATCGTCGCGTGATCAACCGTAACAACCGTTTGAAACGTCTGCTGGATCTGGCTGCGCCGGATATCATCGTACGTAACGAAAAACGTATGCTGCAAGAAGCGGTAGATGCCCTGCTGGATAACGGTCGTCGCGGTCGTGCGATCACCGGTTCCAACAAGCGTCCGCTGAAATCTTTGGCCGACATGATCAAAGGTAAGCAGGGTCGTTTCCGTCAGAACTTGCTCGGTAAGCGCGTGGACTACTCCGGTCGTTCCGTTATTACCGTAGGTCCGTACCTGCGTTTGCACCAGTGCGGTCTGCCGAAGAAAATGGCACTCGAACTGTTCAAACCGTTCATCTACGGCAAGCTGGAACTGCGTGGTCTTGCTACCACCATCAAAGCCGCCAAGAAAATGGTTGAGCGTGAAGAAGCCGTGGTTTGGGATATCCTGGATGAAGTTATCCGCGAACACCCGGTACTGCTGAACCGTGCGCCGACCCTGCACCGTTTGGGTATCCAGGCGTTCGAACCGGTTCTGATCGAAGGTAAAGCCATTCAGCTGCACCCGTTGGTGTGTGCGGCGTATAACGCCGACTTCGACGGTGACCAGATGGCTGTTCACGTACCGCTGACGCTGGAAGCCCAGTTGGAAGCGCGTGCGCTGATGATGTCGACCAACAACATTCTGTCTCCGGCGAACGGCGAACCTATCATCGTTCCGTCTCAGGACGTGGTATTGGGTCTGTACTACATGACCCGTGACTGTGTTAACGCCAAAGGCGAAGGCATGGTGCTGACCGGTCCGAAAGAAGCAGAACGTATCTACCGTGCGGGTCTGGCCTCGCTGCATGCGCGCGTTAAAGTGCGTATCACCGAGCATGAGAAGAATGCGCAGGGTGAGTGGGTGGCTAAAACCAGCCTGATCGACACCACTGTGGGCCGTTCCATCCTGTGGATGATCGTGCCGAAAGGTCTGCCGTACTCTATCGTTAACCAGGCGCTGGGTAAAAAAGCCATCTCCAAGATGCTCAATACCTGTTACCGCGTGCTGGGGCTTAAGCCGACCGTTATCTTCGCTGACCAGATCATGTACACCGGTTTCGCCTATGCAGCGCGTTCCGGTTCTTCTGTTGGTATCGACGATATGGTCATCCCGGCGAAGAAAGTGGAAATCATCAACGAAGCGGAAGCCGAAGTTGCTGAAATCCAGGAACAGTTCCAGTCTGGTCTGGTAACCGCCGGCGAACGTTACAACAAAGTCATCGACATTTGGGCCGCTGCTAACGAGCGCGTGGCCAAAGCGATGATGGAAAACCTCTCGACCGAAACCGTTATCAACCGTGATGGCGAAGAAGAGCGTCAGGTTTCCTTTAACAGCATCTTTATGATGGCCGACTCCGGTGCGCGTGGTTCTGCGGCACAGATTCGTCAGTTGGCCGGTATGCGTGGTCTGATGGCGAAGCCGGATGGCTCCATCATCGAAACGCCGATCACCGCGAACTTCCGTGAGGGTCTGAACGTACTCCAGTACTTCATCTCCACGCACGGTGCGCGTAAAGGTTTGGCGGATACCGCGTTGAAGACAGCGAACTCCGGTTACCTGACCCGTCGTTTGGTTGACGTGGCACAGGATCTGGTAGTGACCGAGGACGATTGCGGCACGCACGAAGGCATCATGATGACTCCGGTTATCGAAGGTGGCGACGTTAAAGAGCCGCTGCGTGAGCGCGTTCTGGGTCGTGTAACGGCTGAAGACGTTCTGAAGCCGGGCACTGCTGACATTCTGGTGGCGCGTAACACGCTGCTGGACGAACAATGGTGTGACCTGCTGGAAGAAAATTCCGTCGACGCCGTTAAAGTTCGCTCTGTGGTAAGTTGTGAAACCGACTTCGGCGTGTGCGCCAAGTGCTACGGTCGCGACTTGGCACGTGGTCACATAATCAACAAAGGTGAGGCCATCGGGGTTATCGCAGCACAGTCCATCGGTGAACCGGGTACTCAGCTGACCATGCGTACGTTCCACATCGGTGGTGCGGCATCGCGTGCGGCGGCTGAATCCAGCATTCAGGTGAAAAACAAAGGTAGCCTGAAACTGTCCAACGCCAAGTTCGTTAAGAACGCAGCGGGCAAGCTGGTTATCACCTCGCGTAACACCGAGCTGAAACTGATCGACGAATTCGGTCGTACCAAAGAAAGCTACAAAGTGCCATACGGTGCGGTAATGGGCAAAGGCAACGGTGATGAAGTGACCGGCGGTGAAACCGTCGCAAACTGGGATCCGCATACCATGCCAGTTATCACCGAAGTGGGCGGTAGCATTCGCTTCACCGACATGATCGACGGCCAGACGATTACTCGTCAGACTGACGAACTGACCGGTCTGTCTTCCATCGTGGTTCTGGACAGTGCAGAACGTACCGGTGGTGGTAAAGATCTGCGTCCGGCACTGAAAATCGTGGATGCCAAAGGTAACGATGTATTGATCCCGGGCACCGACATGCCGGCACAGTACTTCCTGCCGGGCAAAGCGATCGTTCAGTTGGAAGATGGCTCTCAGATCGGTGCGGGTGACACCCTGGCTCGTATTCCGCAGGAATCCGGCGGTACCAAGGACATCACCGGTGGTCTGCCGCGCGTTGCCGACCTGTTCGAAGCGCGTCGTCCGAAAGAACCGGCTATCCTGGCTGAAATCACCGGTATCATTTCCTTCGGTAAAGAGACCAAAGGCAAACGTCGTCTGGTGATCTCTCCGTTGGATGGCAGCGATGCTTACGAAGAGATGATCCCGAAATGGCGTCAGCTCAACGTGTTTGAAGGTGAACGCGTAGAACGTGGCGATGTGGTTTCTGACGGTCCGGAATCGGCGCACGATATTCTGCGTTTGCGTGGTGTGCATGCGGTAACCCGTTACATCACCAACGAAGTGCAGGAAGTTTACCGTCTGCAAGGCGTTAAGATTAACGATAAACACATCGAAGTTATCGTTCGTCAGATGCTGCGTAAAGGGACCATTGCCAGCGCGGATAGCTCCGAGTTCCTGGAAGGCGAGCAGGCAGAAGTGTCGCGCATCAAGATCGCCAACCGTCAGTTGGAAGCGGATGGCAAGATCCCGGCTACGTACCACCGTGACCTGCTGGGTATCACCAAGGCATCTCTGGCAACCGAATCCTTCATCTCTGCGGCATCGTTCCAGGAAACGACGCGCGTGTTGACGGAAGCGGCCGTTGCGGGTAAACGCGACGAACTGCGCGGTCTGAAAGAGAACGTCATCGTGGGTCGTCTGATCCCGGCCGGTACCGGTTATGCGTACCACCAGGATCGCATGCGTCGCCGTCATGCGGGCGAAGTGCCAGCAGTCGCTCCGGTGAGTGCTGATGAAGCTTCTGCAAACCTGGCTGAACTGCTGAACGCAGGCTTTGGTAGCAGCGACGACGAATAAGCTATCTACCGATAACGCTTAAACGTCTAAACCCCGGTCCGTTGGCCGGGGTTTTTTTTATCTCTCAGCCTGCGAGCACACAGAAAAAAAGCAGACTTGCTCCCCTTCGTCACGCATACTTCTTAATCATACTTTTGTAACCATGATATGAATTTCTTCTGAGTAATATTTAGGGCCTGTCATCAAATAAGCCAGACGATGGAAGCTGCCAGATGGATAGCGCCCAGAAAGTTAATAGCGGTCTTGTCGTAACGAGTGGCAATAGCGCGATACTGCTTCAGTCGGGCAAAGAA
>NZ_JBPETA010000090.1:0-12723 GCF_051710365.1 Symbiopectobacterium sp.
CTTATGTTGCTCAGCAGCATAAGCCAGAGAGCCCACGCGTTCAATATGACCGAAAGCGGGGGGGGGGGGGCGTCGTGCCCTGCCAGCAGACGCAGCAGCGATGTTTTTCCGCAGCCGTTACGCCCGACCAAGCCGCACAGTGAGGGTTCAAGCGACAGCGTCAGCGGACCAAAAAGCGTCAAGCCTGTCGCAAATTGGCAGGTGACCTGATGCAAAAGAAAAGAAGGGGATTGCGCACGATGAGCCATAAGCACTCCTGAATGAAATCAATAACCATCCCCGATAACGCATTCGCATTAGCAAGGATCCGAATTCATCAGTCGTGTTTGTTCATTTTCCGTGTGTGCTCCGGTGAGACGAGAAGTTCGTCGCCGCAAAGATAATGGACGGCAGGACCTGATTCAAGATTAATTTTTATCTCGTTGGGCTAAGAGATAGATAAGCACTCAGGCAGCCATGCATTTAGGTACAGGCCTTTGCGCGCAAACATCTGCCGCAGCGCTGGGGAACACGAGGCCACAGGGTGAGCGGCGTGAGGTTGCTGACAAACCTCCCTACTCCCACCCTCATTCCCGCGAAGGCGGGAATCTCTTGCCGAAGAAACGCGTTTATCCTCACAAGAGATCCCCGGCTTTCGTCGAGGATGATGAGGGGTAAAGTGACTTTGTCATCAGTCTGACGCCACGAAAAGCCAGGGGCCACGGGGCGCGTGCGATGTACGGTGCAAATAACCGCGTGGGTTAATGCGCACGAAACGTTCACTGCACACGCAAAAATACCCCTTTAGATTTATGCACCAAAGCGGCGCTCTGAACGCAAAAACCCCGCCGAAGCGGGGTTTTTTAAAAGGTGAAGTCGACCGATAAGCCGGGTTCTGTCGTGGACAGTCATTCATCTAGGCCAGCACTCACGCACTGGCTCAAGCAGCCTACCCGGGTTCAGTACGGGCCGTACCATGTGAACCCCTATTTGGCCTTGCTCCGGGTGGAGTTTACCGTGTCGCGAACGGTTACCCGCCGCGCGGTGCGCTCTTACCGCACCCTTTCACCCTTACCTGATCCCACTTGCGTGGGCCATCGGCGGTTTGCTCTCTGTTGCACTGGTCGTAGGTTTTACCCTCCCAGGCGTTACCTGGCACCCTGCCCTATGGAGCCCGGACTTTCCTCCCCTCCACGCGTATCCCCCGAAAGGGACAACCATGAAGCGGCGACTGTCTGGTCAACTTCGGCGCGAATGATAGGCGAATTAGTCTCGATTGTCATCCTCTGCGTCGTCATCCGCCTCATTTTGCGCCAACGCATAGCGATACAGCGCGTTCTTTTTCACGCCGTGGATTTCCGCCGCCAGCGACGCCGCCTTTTTCAACGGCAATTCAGCGCGCAGCAGCGCCAGGGTACGCAGCGCTTCCGCTGAAAGCTCGCTCTCATCCGGTTGGAAACCTTCTACGATCAGAACCATCTCACCCTTGCGGCGATTTTCGTCTTCTTGCACCCAGGCCAGCAGTTCACCCACCGGGGCCCCCTGAATCGACTCCCAGGTTTTGGTCAGCTCGCGCGCCAGCACCACATAACGTGATTCCCCCAGCACCGTTGCTATATCGGCCAGGCTGTCAATCAAGCGGTGGGTGGATTCGTAGAAAATCAGCGTGCGAGTCTCTTCAGACAATTGCAGTAAGCGGTCCTGACGCGCTTTGGTTTTGGCGGGCAGAAACCCTTCGTAACAAAAACGATCCGAAGCAATGCCCGCCGCCGACAGCGCCGTGATCGCCGCGCACGGCCCCGGCAATGGCACCACGCGCACGCCCGCTTCACGACAGCGGCGCACCAGATGGTAACCGGGATCGTTAATCAACGGCGTCCCCGCATCAGATACCAGCGCAATGGATTGCCCTTGCTGAAGCTTGGCCAGCAGATGATCGGCCTTTTGCTGTTCGTTGTGATCGTGCAGTGCAAATAAGCGCGCACTGATGGCAAAATGTTGCAATAACAGGCCGGTATGGCGCGTATCCTCCGCGGCAACCACATCCACCCCGCGCAGTACGCTCAGCGCACGTTCTGTGATGTCGCCCAGATTGCCAATGGGCGTTGGCACAATGTAAAGCGTGGATGCAGAAATGTCTGCTTGTTGTTCATGATTCATTGTTTCATCCGGGTTGCCGATTTAATATTGAGCATCTTTATAAAAAAACCACTGGATACAGTATGCTTCCCAATCATTTCGTCCGTTCGCAAACAGGTCGTATCGCGTCTGTGTTATTCGCGGCGCTGCTTCTTGCGGGATGTCCAGGCCAGGCGCCACAGCCGCCTTCACCTGATGTTCAAGGTCAGGCCGGAGCTTCCTCTTACTACTACCTGCAACAAATGGAGCAAAGCCGAGATAATAACAAGACTGGCTGGCAATTACTTGCGATTCGTGCCCTGGTTCAGGCAGGAAAGCTCCCTCAGGCAACCGAACAGTTCAACGCACTGCCTGCGCAGTTGGCACAACCGCAACAGCGTGAGCAGCAACTGCTAAAAGCGGAAATTGCCGCCGCCAACAACGACAGCAACGGCACAACCGCCGCGCTGCAAGGGCTGGACGTCAGCGCACTCTCCGCCGATCAACAAGCGCGTTACTACCAGGCGCAGATCAACGCACATCAAGGCCAGCCTTCTGCTGACTTGCTGCGTGCCTACATCGCCCAAGAACCGCAGCTCAAAGGCGATGAGCATCAAAAAAATATCGATCAGACCTGGGTTGCCCTGACACAGATGTCTGCTCAGGCAGCCAGTAGTGTGCTGATCAACGCCAATGAGAATGTGCTGGCCGGATGGATGGATTTGCTCACCACCTACCAGAACAACCGCGAGTCAAGCGACCAGTTGAAAGCCGCGCTGAGCGACTGGCAAACGCGCTATCCGCGCCACCCGGCGGCACAAACGCTGCCAACGCCGCTGGCATCAGGCCAGACCGCTTTGCCGGTGGCTGGTGGTGGTATCGGCAGTGGCATCGCCCTGCTGCTGCCGCTCAACGGTCAGGCACAGGTGTTCGCCAATGCCATCCAACTGGGCTTTAATGCGGCGAAAAGCGGTCAGGCCAGCATGGCGTACAGCGCGCCTGCCGATACGGCCTCCGCAGCAACAGACAACGGGGCGGTAACGTCAATCAGTGCCCCGTACGCCACGCCAGCCAGCGTATCACCGGCTCCTGAAGCCGCCAGCGGCGTGTCTGTGAAAGTCTACGACACCACGTCGCAGCCCGTAGCTAATCTGGTCGCACAAGCGCAGAAGGATGGCGCATCACTGATTGTTGGGCCATTGTTGAAAAACGACGTTGAGCAACTCACCAGTCAGCAAACCACCGTGAACATTCTGGCACTCAATCAGCCCGAGCATGTGCAAAACACCCCCAACATGTGCTTTTTCGCCCTGTCACCGGAAGATGAAGCGCGCGACGCGGCGCAATTTATTCACCGCCAAGGCAAACAACAGCCGCTGCTGCTAGTGCCACGCGGCGCGTTGGGCGATCGCGTGATTAATGCCTTTGCCAAAGCCTGGCAAAGTCAGGGCGGTAATACGCTGCTGCAACAACGCTTTGGTAATACGGCAGAGCTGAAACAGGCTATCAACAGCGGTGCTGGGTTGAGCCTGAACGGTCAGCCAGTCAATGTGATGTCCTCAGCGGCACAGCCGGGCACGACCATCGGCGGGTTAACCATCCCGGCACAGATTGAACCCACCGCCAGCACCAGCGGCAATGTCGACGCGGTTTACATTCTGGCGACGCCGGATGAATTGGCACTGATTAAACCGATGATCGATATGCGCACCACCTCGCAATCACGCCCGGCGTTATACGCCAGTTCGCGTAGTTTCCAGGCAGGGTTGGGGCCAGATTTCCATCTTGAAATGGAAGGCCTTCAGTTCAGTGAGATCCCCTTGCTGGCAGGCAGCAACCCGGCGCTGATGCAACAAGTGGCTAGCCAGTTCAAGAATGACTACTCACTGGTGCGCCTCTATGCCATGGGGATGGATGCCTGGGCGTTGGCGAACCACTTTGCCGATTTACGTCAGTCGTCCAGCCAGCAAATTACTGGCGCAACGGGCACGTTAACAGCCAGCGCAGATTGCGTTATCAATCGCCAATTAACCTGGCTGCAATATCGCCAAGGCCAGTTGGTGCCCGTTCCCTGAATCGGCGAGCGACAGGCACACACTATGAGCAGCACGCCCGGCGCTATCTGGAACACCACGCCGGGCTGACGTTCGTTGCCGCCAACGTGAATTGTCGCGGCGGTGAGCTGGATTTGATTATGCGGGATGGACACACCTGGGTCTTTGTCGAGGTACGTTACCGCAAAAATGCACAATTTGGTTCGGCAGCAGAGAGTGTGACGCCCCGCAAACAACAGCGGTTATTGCATGCTGCTGCGCTGTGGCTGGCGCAGCGACAGCAGAGTTTTGACACGACAAGCTGCCGATTCGATATACTGGCGATTACCGGCGAACACTATGATTGGTTGCCAAACGCCTTTGGCGCGTAAACACCGCATCTGGACGGTGTCGTTGTCAGAGAAAAGATCGCATTGCTCAATGGATCGCTTGGAAAATAGGTTAATGCACCGTGCTGGATAGAATAAAAGTCTGTTTCACCGAAAGTATTCAAACACAAATCGCCGCAGCGGAAGCCCTACCCGATGCGATCGCCAGAGCAGCCACTGCGCTGGTGCACTCATTACTCAACGGTAACAAAATCCTGTGCTGTGGCAATGGGACTTCCGCCGCTAACGCACAGCATTTTGCCGCCAGCATGATCAACCGATTCGAAGCGGAGCGCCCCAGTTTACCGGCGATTGCACTAAATGCGGATAATGTGGTCTTAACCGCGATAGCAAACGATCGTCTGCATGAAGAAGTGTACGCAAAACAGGTGCGTGCATTGGGGCAAGCGGGCGATATTTTGCTGGCGATCTCCACCCGAGGCAACAGCCGAGATATTGTGAAAGCCGTGGAAGCCGCGGTGACGCGTGATATGACGATTGTCGCGCTGACCGGTTACGACGGCGGGGAGCTGGCCGGTCTGCTTGGCCCGCAAGATGTTGAAATACGTATACCTTCACACCGCAGTGCGCGTGTGCAGGAGATGCACATGCTGACCGTTAATTGCCTGTGCGATTTGATTGATAATTCCCTTTTCCCACACCAGAACGATTAAGGAGCACCCCCATGAGGATATGTTCTGCATTTGCCGTGCTGTCTGTCGCCCTGTTGCTGCAAGGTTGTATTGGCGTCGCTGCCGTTGGCGGCGCTGTTGCCACCAAGACTGCGACCGACCCACGCACGGTAGGCACGCAGGTGGATGATGGTACATTGGAAGTCCGTGTCTCTAACGCCATCAGCAAAGATCAGCAGTTATCCAAAGACGCACGCATCGTAGCGACAGCCTATCAGGGTAAGGTGTTACTGACCGGTCAGGCTCCCACCACCGACCTGGCCAGCCGGGCGAAACAGATAGCCATGGGTGTAGATGGTGCGACGGAAGTCTATAACGAGATTCGTAAAGGCACCCCGGTATCTATGGGCACCGCTTCCATGGATACCTGGATCACCACCAAAGTGCGTTCCCAGTTGCTTGCCACCGATACGGTAAAATCATCCAACGTGAAAGTGACGACCGAGAACGGTGAAGTCTTCCTGCTGGGTCTGGTCACCCAGCGCGAAGGGCGTTCCGCTGCTGAAATTGCCAGTAAAGTGAGTGGCGTGAAACACGTGACGACGGCGTTCACCTTCCTGGAATAATCGCACGTCGTAGCAAGAAAAAGGGTGCCGAGGCACCCTTTTTCATTTTCCAGTATCCGAATTACGCGCCAGGCGCACTGGCCAGCGAGGAGAGCAACCAAACGTCGCGGCGCGTCTCTTGACCAATTTCGCCGCCGACATCCTGCTTATCACGGGTCATACCGGACAGGAAGGTGGAAAACCCTGCTTTTTCAATGCGGTTACGGTAACGCGTATTGCCCTTGGCCTCATCCACCCGCAGCATCAGGGGAATTAACCGTGCGCTTTTCTGATCGAACGATTTGTAAGGCCAGCGGTTATCTTTGTCTAGATAAGGGGCCAGGAAATTAAAGGCATTAGCGATACCGCTGCCCTGCGGCGTGCGATAACGCCACAGATCTTCTCCTACCTTGTCTGCTAATATCGCCATGTTGGTAATGGCTTGCAGGTTGAAATAGCTGTAGTGAAAAGAACGGGTGCGAGAAAGCTCTTCCGGCTGCGCGCCGTCATCCTGAATCTGGTGATTCAGCTTGGTACGCTGTAGCGCGGCCATCGCAGATACCACGTCTTTCTTATCGAGATACCAGGCAATACCGGCCACCTGCGCGGCGTACCAGCTACCGTGGTTGTTCTTCGCTTCCGATTCCCGCTTCGCCAGCTTGCTGGTCTGCAACCACCCCAGATAGGACGTCATCCACTCACGCATCTGCGCGTCATCCTCTTTTTTCCATCCTTTGTAGTCGCGCAGCATAATCAGCGCATCCACAATGCGGGTGGAGAAGTAGCGTCCGTCGAGCACGCCTGCCCCGCGTCCTGGCGCAATGCCTGGCACGCCCTGAGCAAAATCAAGGTTGGGATTCATGCGGGTTTCAGGGTCGATAAACCAGGTTCGAATCAGCGAAATCGCCTTATCGGCATAGGCAGCGTTATCGGAGAAGTACCAGGCTAACGTCAGCGTGTACACCTGATCGGTAAAATCTTCCAAACGAATGCCGTCGATGTCATCACTCTTGCTGACAGGGTTTATAACGCCGTCACGGCGCACCCAAGGCAATCCATTAAATTTGTTGCTATCGGGCCACCAGTAGACGCTGAGGCTCATATAATCGTGTTTAGAGCCACTGGGTGGCGTCATCCCCTTTTCCGTCACGCTCGGGTTGGGTTTGTTGAGCGCTTTTTCTGCCTGAGCGATCAGTTCGGTGTAAGCGAGTCGCGTTTGCGGTTTCTCCGTGCCCTGCCGCAGTTGCTGCTTGACCGTCGTCAACACCGACTGTTGCAGAAACGCGTAAGGATCGTCGTGACGTTCCTGCGCCTGTGCCTGCATGACGACACCGCCAATAACCCACAGCATCAGCGCACACACGCGTACCAGCCTGTTAAACATCACCACTCGCATAACTTCCCCTTTCAACGATAGTCAAACGCACGAACGGCACAGGGCAAGCCAGCCTTCAACGCAGTCCGTTAGTCCGCAAAAACGCTTCGCCCCCTATCCTGGGACATTTGACGCAGTATCCACTGCTGGCGTTGGCTCACATAGCGTGACGGTGCATTAACCCGAAAGCGAATCGGATTCGGCAACACCGCCGCCAGCAATGCCGCCTCACCAGCCGTCAAGCGGCTGGCGGGCTTGTTGAAGAAGTGCTGTGCCGCCTGCTGCACGCCGAAAATCCCCGGCCCGAACTCCACAATATTCAGGTAGACCGTCAAAATCCGCCGTTTGGTCCAGACCAGTTCAACCCCCACTGTGATACCTGCTTCCAGCCCTTTACGCAACCAGCTTCGACCATCCCACAGAAACAGGTTTTTCACCATTTGCTGCGTGAGCGTCGAGCCACCGCGCATCCGCGCACCGTCACGCTCATTGTGCGCCAGCGCTGCCCGGATGGCGGCCATATCAAACCCGGCATGTTCCGGGAATTTCTGATCTTCTGCGGCAATCACCGCCAATGCCATCACGGGCGCTATCTCATCCATTGGCACCCACGTCGAGCGCGCAACGTAAGAAAAATCACTGCTCAGCCAGGCGCTCACTTGCCGCTCAGCCATCACAGCAGAAAACGGAACCGGCAAAAACGCGAACAGAAAAATCCCCGCCAGCCACAGACCGAGCAACGAGAGGACGCCGCGAATTACCCAGCGTTTTATCCCAGGGATCACACCGCGTTTTTTGCCCCACCCTCTCATTCGGTAAAGCCCAAAACACGTTCAACCAGTTTATCGATGCCTTTGGCCGCCTCGCTAATGGAGTTCGCCAGCATGTAAGCCGGTGTCGTCACCACTTTGTGTTGCGCATCGACCACAATATCATCTACCGGGCAAACAATGTACGTACCACCCATTTCTTCTATACATTCTGCGGTATCGATATCATTTCCAATTGTAACTCTTACCGACTCCCCCAGCAGTTTTGGCAACAGTGCCGGAGCGATGCAAATAAAACCAATTGGTTTGTTCTGCTTATAAATTTCTTGCGTGAGTAACGCCAATGATTCATCAACCTGACACGCCGCGCCTTCGGTCGCGAAATCACTAAGATTCTTCGCAGCACCAAAACCGCCTGGAACAATTAACGCGTCCAATTGGCTGGCATCCGCCTGCGACAGTGGCTGAATGTTGCCACGGGTGATACGCGCGGACTCGACTAAAATATTGCGATTCTCACCAGTTACTTCACCCGTCAGGTGATTAACCACATGAAATTGCGGCTGATCAGGGGCAAAGCATACCGCCTGAGCCCCCGCACGATCGACGGCAAGCAGCGTCAGCACTGCTTCGTGAATTTCGGCGCCATCATAGACGCCGCAACCGCTCAGAACGATGCCGACTCGTTTCATCATATTTTCCTTCATTTCATTACATCAACTAATTGATTTTTTGATTGACAAACACTAATCTAAATCACGCATTTTAATGATTCTTGTAACAAAGATTTCTGCATTTGCTATTTTGTTGCTTGAGCGGTTCGTCACCTTACGACGTTGCGAATACTCGCACTTGCTAACTGAAACTGCTGATAATTATCAAGCAGGTGCATAGTTTCCCTGGTGTTGGCGCATAATTCGCGCACCCCGGCCTCGGTCGGGGTCATTTTTTTTTAGGCCCCTGAAAATCCTTTTCGCCCACATCCTCACGATGTCCACACCATAATTTATCGCACCGCGTTAGCGTGCACCCGCTATTTGCGGGCGCGTTTTTCCTGTTCAGCCACCCAGGCTTTCAATACGTCAATATCGTGCTGCCAGTCGTGTTTCAGTTCGTCAATCCACTCCTGCACGTTGTCCCACCAGGCGGGCAACGTCGTGGTCTGGATTTGCTGCGCCACCTGCTGTAGATGGCGCAACCCAACGGAACCGGCTGCACCTTTGATTTTGTGCCCCTCTTCCGCGATGCCTTTCTGATCGCGCGCTGTCATATTGGAATCCAGCACGGCAAGATAACCGGGCATCATCTGCTCGAACATCGCCACGCTCTGATGGATCAGCGACGGTCCGACCAAATCCAGATATTGTTGCAACATGGGAATATCAAGCAACGCTTCTCGAACCGGTTCCTGCCCGGCGTCATCCACAACATTCTGATCAGCCTCATCCGGATAGTCCCAGTACTGCTTAATCGCCGCGGTTAATGCAGGCACCGCTAGCGGTTTGCTCAGCACATCGTCCATACCCGCATCGAGATATTCTTTTTTATCGCGCAGTACGTTAGCCGTTAAAGCAATCAGCGGCGGCACGTTTTGTCCGGCATATTTTTTGCGCAGTTCACGCGCCACATCCAGCCCGGTCATATCCGGCAGTTGGATATCCAGCAGCACCAGATCGAATTCGTCCGGATCGAACATCGTCAGCGCTTCCTGTCCGGTCATCGCCACTTCCACGCTGCTGCCCAGTTTCTCCAGCACCGAACGCGCTACCACCACATTCAGCTCGATGTCCTCCACCAGCAGCACGTTGAGCGCGGGTAACGGCAACTCATCCTCTCCGCCGACAATCACCTCATCTTCCAGCGCAGGGGCGGTAACGGTGAGCGTAAAGCAAGAACCTTTGCCCTGCGTGCTGGTGACATGAATATCACCGCCCATGTTCTGCGCCAGACGCTTGGAAACCGCCAGGCCAATGCCAGTACCGGTCGCCGGTTTACCGCCATGTTTGTCTTTTACCTGATAGTACATGGCGAAGATTTTCTCCAACTCATCCTCGGGGATGCCCATGCCGGAGTCTTCGACATCAAAACGCAACTGATCGCCCGAGTCGTGCCAGACACGCACCACGATGTTCCCTTTCTGGGTAAATTTCATCGCGTTACTGAGCAGGTTCCACAGAATCTGGCGCAGACGCGTACCATCGGTAATCACCCGCTGTGGCAACGGCGGATGCTGTTCAACGACCAACTGCAACCCCTTCGGCTGCGCCAGCAAACCGCACAGGTTTTCCAAATCCGCCAGGAAGCCAATGAAATCAATAGGCTGATTATCCAGTTGCACCTTGCGGCGCTCCTGCTTGTCCATCTCGATCACGTCGTTAAAGATATTGCCCAGCGTGATGGCGCTGACATGCAGGGTTTTAAGGTATTTTTCTTGTTCCGCATCTAGGTGAGTCTCGAGCAGGATGCGGCTGAGGCCAACAATGCCATTAAGCGGCGTACGAAGCTCGTGGCTGATCGTTGAGATGAAGGTGGTCTTCTCCCTACTGGCGTTCTCTAACGCGTCCTGATAGCGCTTACGCTCGGTTATATCGCGCCCAAAACCCATAAGCCCGTGTCGTTTGCCCATTCGGTCGTGGAAAGGCACCTTGCGCAGTTCAAAACAGGCTTTGCGCCCGTCGGGATAGACCAGCCACTGTTCATAGGTGAGTGACACGTTGTGACGGAAAACTTTTTCATCCGTTTCCATCACTTTTTCCGCCACATCGGGGGTGTAAACGTCTTTCGGCGTCAGGCCCAACAGCTGTTTCTGGCTGCGGCCCAACAGCAGTTCCATGGCGCGATTACAGCCGGAAAACTCTTTATTTTCATTGCGGTAGTAAACCAGATCCGGTGAGGCATCCAGAAACGATCGTAACAGCGCTGATTGTTGCTCCAGTTCCACCTGCGCCTGTTCGCGTCCGGCAATTTCCTCTTTGAGCTTGCTCAGCATCATCAGGCGCGCCTCTTCGGCTTTTTCGCGATCGGCAATCTCCTGATTGAGCTGGGCAATATTGCCCTTTAGCTGATCGTTCAGCGTCTGGTCGCGCAGGCGCATCTCCTCCAGCTTCGCCACCAACTTAGCCAGACGTTGGCGCGACTCCTCCAACTGCTCCACCACCACGGAGAGGAAATAGACTGCCCAGGGGGTGATTAACAGGCCAAAAAACACGGAACGAACGACATCGATGTCTTCGACCTTGCCGGTTAGCAGCAGCGTGACTGCCATCTGCACGGCCATCGCCAGCAGCACCAGCACCGAGGCCAGCAACAGTGAAAAACGCACCAGCCCGAGCTTTACCATCAAATCGACGTAGTACTGCGCCAACAACCGGATCTGCTTCATAGAGAATTTCCTTGGATACCCACCGCGCCATCATAACGTAAAACTCAGTACGATGCGGTGAGACAATCAGCACAACACGTTAACATTATCCGAGGATAACCGGTTGATATGGCTGACCGAGCGCAGAGCCTTGCACCCCATGTGCCTGAAGGTATAAATCCAGTTCCACCATCCCGGTCCAGCGGTTTTCGCACCATAGCGGTGCCAGCAGCGTCGGCCGCCGGGCGCTGGCAGAAATACGATGGAACACCACCTCTGGTGGCGTATGGCGAATCATCTCACCAGCCGTGGCAACGTAGGTGTCCAGCGGTAATTCGCTCAGTCGCCCGGCGCGCCACACCTTAGCCATAATGCTACCGTCAACGATATGCAGAGGGTGAAGCTTGATGCCTTCAACGCCAATATCCACCACGCGTTGCAGCGTCGTCATGCAGTGATCGGCACGCTCGCCCGGCAACCCGACAATCAGGTGGCAGCACACGCGTAAACCGCGCTGATGCGCACGCTGCACCGTTTCCTGATAGCAGGCAAAATCGTGACCGCGATTGATGCGATGCAGCGTTTTATCCCAGGCGCTCTGTAGCCCCAGTTCCAGCCACACCTCATAGCCTTGCGCATGGTAACCTGCCAACAGATCCAGCACGCTGTCCGGCACACAATCGGGGCGCGTACCCACGCACAGGCCGACGATCTCGGCTTGTTGCAATGCCTCCTGATAAAGCCGGTCCAACATCTGCACTTCGCCATAGGTACTGGTATAAGCCTGAAAATAGGCCAGATAACGCTTGGCGCGATTGACCTTGCCCGCCTGCGTGTTGAGCTGTTCGGCAATGCTTTGGCGTTGCATGGCTTCATCGGCAAAAGAGGCCACATTGCAGAATGTGCAACCACCTCTCCCGAGCGTGCCATCCCGATTTGGGCAGTTAAATCCGCCGTGCAGCGTCAGTTTATGAATCTTTTCGCCATAACGACGTTGCAAATCCCCGCCAAACATATTGATTAATTTTTGCAATTGCATATTATAACCTACCCCCTGAGGGAAAGCAGACTACCCTTCTCTTCCAGCGTTCGCGATGACCGCGATCAATCACGCACATCCCAATGAAATGCATTTTTATTCGCTTTTAGTGAAAATAAACTCACATCTACGCTGATTAAAGTTTCTAATCCCTTACGCGCGCGTCATGAAAATATGAAGCGTTACTTAAAAAGAGTTTCATTAAATCTAAAAGTGGATATCCACAGCAGAATATTCTATAACGTAGAGATAACGCAGTAGGGTGACGAGATGTTCACGCTTTTGCATAGTGATACAGCCGTCATTCCGCACCTACTTTAAGAATAAATTCGACGGTATCGCTCGCCGAGAACATCAACGATGGTCTTGTGAACAGAATTGAGGTTGGATACTTGTGGTGGTCTGTCACCAATACTGAACTC
>NZ_JBPETA010000091.1:0-12611 GCF_051710365.1 Symbiopectobacterium sp.
AACGCGCGGCGCCAATCTCACCTGGATCGATTGTAAACAGGGTACGGTGTTCTCTTACCTTTTTACCCAGAATCCCCACGGAGAACGGATGCGCCTGAGCAAGGTATCCGCCGTGCTGCGCCGTTTGCAGGGTATCTACCGCAGCAAAGGGCTGTCATTATCACTCGCAGAGCCGTTTAATTATAACTCGCATGACTACGCGCCACTGAGCACAGCCCACACGCTTGCGGCATGCGTCGCGCTGTACGACGCGGAGTATTTTGTTCCATTGGCTCGCACCTTGTTGGATATCGGTTGGCCGCTGAATGCCGAGATCAAAGACGAACATTTCAACGGCAATATGATCGCCTATCACTTGAACTACGCCAAAGCCGAAGAGGATATCAGCCCGCTGCTCGATAGTCTGCCAGAACCCCTCGATCTCACCAGTGAGATCTCAGGCGATCCGCTACTGTGCGCCATCGGTTCCCGCGTGGCGCTGGAAACCGTCAAACGACTGATCGTCGGTAACGATCCGAATCGCATTATCGGCAGGAAGATCACTGGCAATAGCATCGTTTATGCTGAACAACCGCTGCTAATCTACTCGATGGATCATGTGAGTGGCCACAGTGATAAGATCACACCGGAATACGCGTATGCCGTGTGCAACATGCTGCTGACGGCGGGTGCCGATCCCAACTGTACCGCGACGCGCCGCTTCAAGCCTGAGTTCGATCACCGCAACGGGGTGACGCGGTTAGAAAACAGCGCGCTTGAGTGGGCCATCATGCAGGAGTACTTCGACATCTTTACCCTGCTGCTGGATTACGGTGCCGATCCGGCTCGCCGCACCTGTATCAAGCAGGAACAGTTTGTCCATTTTGCCTGCACCCGTCTGAGCGGCAAACCGGAATCGACCGTGACCCCGTACCTTGATGAGCTGGAACGACGTGGGCTGCTGGACCTTGAAGCGAGGAGCGGCACCGAGGCGACGCCGCTGCTGATGGCGGTGTCCAAATGCCAAACACCGCTGGTGCGTTATTTCCTCGATCATGGCGCAAACCCTAACGCCGTCGGCGGGTTCGATAATTCCGCCGCCTTGCACCGCGCACTGAGCAATTGGGGGTGGGTAAATAAAGTCTCGCGCCGCGAAACCGTAGAGCTGCTGTTAGCGACCGGAGTCGACTGCCACTGGGTCGATCCCGATGGCGACTATCCTTTGATGTGCGCCGCCGGGTACGGGAGCCTGGCCGGGCTAGAGGCGCTCTTGGCGCACGGCGTTGACACCCGTCAGGCGAATGCACAAGGGCGCACCGCTCTGCATGAGGCGGTAGTACGCGCCTACAGTTACGACACCTACCCCGATGACGAAGAGACGGAGGCAGAGCACAGCTTCGATCCGGAACTAAAAGGCGAGATCGTCAAACGCCTGCTTGATCATGGCGCGGATATCAATGCCGCCGATGAGGATGGCGATACGCCGTTGATCTTCGCGCTACGCGCCAACCGGGAATCAATTGTCCACCTGCTGCTGGAGCGCGGCGCCGACGCGCAGCAGCCTGATAAGCTTGGCCGAACGCCGTTGATGCTGGCGCACAATATTGTGCCGCACCCTATTTCGACCTGCTATGGGCACGACAATCCACGTCAAAAATCCGTCACCAGTGCGCCAACAACGGCGACAACCTGCTGCACGCCATCTGCCTACGGCGTCATAGCGACACGGCGGAAGCCCAGTTCAGAACAGCGCTGCTACACGGAGAGATTGCCTATCAGCCTAACGATAGGCGTATCACACCGCTGCACTATGCCTGCTATCTCGGGCATCAGGCCATCGTGACACTCTGCTGTGAGCAAGGGTTTGACGTCAATGCACCTGATGACGGTGAGAATACGCCACTGCATACCGCGTTATTTTTCGATGAAGACGAGGTTGAAGAGGATGAAGTCATCCAGATGGTCACCAGTCTGCTCACCGCGGGCGCTGACCCAAATAGAGCCAATGCCGCCGGGGAAACCCCACTGATGATCGCTTCACGCCGTAATCTGACCGATTGCGTCTCGCTGATGAGCATGATGACGGCAACCGCTCACGGATTCGTCGCGGCTGGGCAGAGGTTATCGTAGTCAGGATGCAGTCCCTCCGTTTTTTAATACCACCGTTGTCATGGTTGCGAATTTCCCCGAGGCATCAGAGTATGCCAAACGACACATAATGATGAAGGACGGTTACCTCACATGAAGCCCCTCAGCGAATAGCGGAAGGCAAGCAGCCAAAACGGGTGCGAAAGCGTTCTGAAAAGCGCGCCCGCGATTGATATCCACAGGCTTCGGCAATACGCGGAATGCTCCAGGCAGTGGTTTGCAACAGCATCATGCCGTGGTGCATACGAATATCGCTGAGGATCGTTTCAAAGCGCTCTTGCTCTGCGGCAAGACGTCGCCGTAGGGTGGCTTCGCTCATCGCCAGCTCTCGGCCAGCTTCGCGTGCGGTCCAGTGACGATGCGGTGCGCGCCCCATCAGCGCTTGCAGACGCGCTACGGTGTCATTGTGCCGTGGTTGGCAGAATACATGACCACGCTCAGCCAAGGCGCTCAGCAGTTCCAGTAACCGGTAGGTAAGCCGCTCATCGCTCACTGGCCTGATCTCGACGCTTTCAATAAGATGCCATAACGTCGATGCCAAATCGTCATCCAATGGCATCACCTGAACAGGCCCAGCAGCGATGCGTTCAACGCCCCCCACAAGAGAAGAGGCCGCTGAGTGACTTTCCAACAGCGCGCTCGCGATTGTCATAAAAACCGAACGGAAACAGCGCTCAGCCCCTCCCGGGGTTTTCACGATGTCCACACAGGAGCCTGCGTCGACCAGCACCAACGCCGGCCGCGCGGCATCGACCAAGACCTCATGCCCCGCGAACGCTAAACGCATCTGCCCTGAAACCACCAGTAACACGGTTGCCTCATGAAACTGGAAACGTGCGGTTTGTTGCGGTTGCCGCAGGCAAGGCTGGGCCAGTGTGCACAAGCCATGTCGCACCACGGGCGAGGACGAGGGCAACCGCCAGCGCTCCCCTCCCTCTCCCGGAAACACCGGCACTGTCAACGCTTGCCCGACGTGGTTCACGCCACAGGCACCGCTGGATTCAAACTGTAAAGCCCAGTCAGGCTGGCTTTCGCCAGTACCGGCGCCGTCGCCAGCGCCGCGCGCACGTTCGCCCCATCCAGCGGTCCGTTCACGGCCAATGCAGGAACCGCCAGTGCGTAAACGGTGAAAATATAGTGATGCACTAACGCATCATTCCACGGTGGGCACGGGCCGTCATAACCGTGATAATCGCCCTTCATCTGTTCATCCCCGGCAAACCAGGCCGTGTAATCATTAATACCGTATCGGCCTTCATCAGGTGCGGCAGGGCCCGATTTTCCACGCGGTGTAACGCCGTTTGAATGCGCCCCCGCCGCAATCTCCGTCACGGTTGGTGGAACATCGAGCAGCAACCAGTGGAAAAAATCGACGCGCGGCAAGGTTGCCGGCACTTCTCGACCTTCCTGATTCACATCATCGCCTTTACTCGGCACATCAGGATCGTGACACACAATCACGAAGGATTGCGTACCCGGTGGAACATCGCGCCAGGCGAGATGCGGGTTACGGTTCGATGATAGCGCAACGTGTGCAGCGCGGTCTGGCACGGCAAACGCGAATTCACCCGGTATCGCCTGACCATCCTGAAAGCTTTGACTGATGAGTTGCATGGAAAACCTCGTCCTGTGGAGTTATGAAATGCCGCCCCGGCCACTATACCGGCGCGCAATAGGATCATAATAGTGGATTTGGTTGTGCCTGAAATGCCTTATCCAATCAATAGACTGCCAAAACCAATCAAAATGATTGGTTTTGGATTAATGTAGGGAAAAGGGGTCTGTCACCACACCTCAGCCAACGTTCGTAAAACGAAATCAGCGCGCGCATTCACGCAGGCTTTAGGCAACATTGACACTCTATACCCCAATGTCGGATAGACATCTTGTAATCGCTCAAATTCAGCTACAGCGGCATCCATACTGTGGCGTCGCTCGCTGTTCTGCTGATAGATCTCAGGCCAGGGGGGAACAAGAAACACGCGTGAGTGATAACGATAGCGTGACGCGAGCGCAGTGAGCACCGGTTCACCGGTTACTGCCTGAAGTGCTGCCGCCGCATCGATTAATCCGCGATCAAAAAATACCCATGACTGACCCTGATCTCTTGTCAGAGCATAGTCATTCGCTGAAAGCGTTATCGCCCGACGTAAAAACGCTTCCATGTTCTTCCACGGCACAGCATCACCGCCCGAAGACATTGCTTCACGCACGATGCGTTGGCCCGGCTCCTCCACAACGGTATAGCCACGTCGGTACAGTTCTACCAGCAGCGTGGTTTTGCCACCGCCAGAACACCCGGAAAGGATAACGAAACGATCCACAGGGCGCCTCATAGGCAATATGAAACATGAAAAAATAATGAAGAAAAACAGAAGATAATGAGAAAAACAGAAGAGAAACTTGGAGCGGGAAACGAGACTCTAACTCGCAACCCCGACCTTGGCAAGGTCGTGCTCTACCAACTGAGCTATTCCCGCAGGAATAACCATCTTCACTCGCACCACAAATTCTGCTGCGGTACGGGGTGCGAATTATACGAGAAATCGTTGCCGCCGCAAGCCCCTTACCGCGAAAAAATGACTGACTGCCAATAAAAACAGCAATTTCGCCATCGGTCGGGCAAAAAACCGCCCGTAACGGCTACAGACGGATAAAATGCTCGCGGTAGTAGGCCAGTTCTGCCACAGAATCACGAATATCGTCCATCGCCTGATGCGTACCCTGTTTTTTCAGCCCGGCCATAATCTCGGGTTTCCAACGGCGTGCCAGCTCTTTCAGCGTGCTAACATCCAGATAGCGGTAGTGAAAATAGGCTTCAAGCGCAGGCATATAACGAAACAGGAAACGGCGATCCTGACCAATGCTGTTGCCGCAAATCGGAGATTTCCCGGCAGGCACCCACTGCTGCAAAAAAGCAATAGTTTCTGCTTCAGCCGCACGTTCATCATAGGCACTGGCTTTGACTCGTTCTGTCAGGTCGCTGGCACCGTGGGTACGCACGTTCCAGTCATCCATCAGCGCTAACTGGGCATCGGATTGGTGTACCGCGATCGTCGGCCCCTCGGCTAACACATTAAGATTGGCATCGGTTACCAGCGTTGCTATTTCAATAATGCGATCCTGTTCCGGGTCCAGCCCCGTCATTTCCAGGTCGATCCAAATAAGATTGTTTTCGCTTACCTGACTATTTTCAACGGACATACATTTACTTCCTTTTCCAACCATCCCCAGAGAAGCGGGAATAACAGGCATCAGTTAATTAAAATCAAATAGCGTGTATTATAGTCTCTTCAGCCATTGTGGGCGATAACCACAGTTCAAGCGAGGCTCAGTGAGCAAAAATAAACTGTCCAAAGGACAGCAACGTCGAGTTACAGCGAACCACCAACGTCGTCTTAAGCACAGAGAAAGCAAAATCGAGTGGGATGACAACCAGTTGGAAGAGCCGCAAGAAGGCATCATTATCAGCCGTTTTGGTATGCATGCGGATGTGGAAGCTCAGGATGGTATTATCCACCGGTGTAATATTCGTCGTACCATCAAATCTCTGGTAACCGGCGATCGCGTAGTGTGGCGTGCTGGTAAAGAGACGCAGGCCGGGATCAGCGGTATCGTTGAGGCGGTGCACCCGCGCGAGTCGGTGCTGACACGCCCGGACTTTTATGACGGCGTTAAACCTATCGCCGCCAATATCGACCAGGTGGTGATCGTTTCCGCGATTTTGCCTGAGCTGTCACTGAACATCATTGACCGCTATCTGGTGGCCTGCGAAACCCTGGAGGTCGCGCCCCTGATTGTGCTTAACAAAATCGACCTGCTGGATGATGAAGGCCGCGCGTTTGTCGATGGGCTGATGGACATTTATCGTGCGCTGCACTATCCGGTCATCATGGTATCAAGCCACACGCAGCAAGGGATGGAGACGCTGGAGCATGCCTTAACGGACAGGATCAGCATTTTTGCCGGCCAATCCGGGGTGGGAAAATCCAGCCTGCTGAACGCATTACTCTACCCTGACGCCGCCAAGATTCTGGTCAACGACGTGTCCGGTCTGGGCCAACACACCACCACGGCGGCCCGGTTGTATCACTTCCCGCACGGTGGCCATGTGATTGATTCCCCCGGCGTGCGTGAATTTGGCTTATGGCATCTGGAGCCGGAGCAGGTCACACAGGGCTTTATCGATTTCCGGCCCTACCTCGGCACCTGTAAATTCCGCGATTGCCGCCACGATAACGATCCCGGTTGTGCACTGCGCGCTGCCGTAGAGCGCGGCGACATAGCCGAAGAACGTTTCGATAACTATCACCGTATTCTGGAGAGCATGGCGCAGGTAAAAACGCGTAAAACCTTCTCTGATTCTGATACGGACCGCTGACTTTTACCGCATCCATCGCTACAATGCGCCCCTTTTTAGATGGGCGCATAAAAACCTAAGAGGCTCACTGTGCTGGATAAACTGAAAATCGCCTTACAATACTGGCTACCGAAAATCGCACTGACGCGGTTAGCAGGCTGGGGTGCAGACAAGCAGGCCGGCAGGCTTACCAAAGGGGTTATCGATCTTTTCGTTCGCTACTACAAAGTGAACATGCAGGAAGCGCAGCACCCGGATACCGCTGCCTACCGGACGTTCAATGACTTTTTCGTGCGCCCGCTGCGTCCGGACGTGCGCCCGATTGATCCGCACGCACACCGCGTGGTGCAGCCTGCTGATGGCGTATTATCGCAAATGGGCCCCATTGTCGACGGTAAGTTGATTCAGGCCAAAGGCCACGACTACTCGCTGGAAGCGCTGCTGGCAAGCAACTACGTGATGGCCGATCGCTTTCGCGATGGCCTGTTCGCCACTACCTACCTCTCGCCGCGCGATTACCACCGTGTGCATATGCCTTGCGACGGCGTGCTGCGTGAAATGATCTACGTACCGGGAGACCTGTTTTCCGTCAATCTGTTTACCGCTGACAACGTACCCAATCTTTTTGCCCGCAACGAGCGCGTTATCTGCCTGTTCGATACCGATTTTGGCCCGATGGTACAAATTCTGGTGGGTGCGACTATTGTCGGCAGCATTGAGACCGTCTGGTCTGGCACCGTGACGCCGCCGCGTGAAGGCATCATCAAGCGTTGGACCTACCCTGCAGCGGGTGAGCAAGGTGCCATCGCCCTGCAAAAAGGCGAGGAAATGGGCCGTTTCAAACTGGGCTCTACGGTAATCAATCTGTTTGCGCCCGATACGCTTCAGTTTGCCGCGCACCTTAATCCGCTGAGTGTTACCCGTGTGGGCGAACCCTTTGCCGAAGCAAAAATGGTGGATTCCACAGAAGAAGCACCCGTTGCCGCAGAATCTGTGCCGGATGCGGCGGACCATGGCGCTGACGCAATGCACCACACGCCTTAAGTAACCTGTATGCCAGCGAACCTGCGTGAGAGAGGGAGAACCATCGTGCGTCAACTCGTGATTTTCTTTGCTGCTGTTCTGCTCTCTGTCACCGCGCTGGCAGCCCCCGTGCCTAACGAGGCGCTGGTGCGCCAACAGTTGGAACAGGCTGAAGCCAATAAAAACACCCCCGATCAGGCTGATATCGTCGAACAGTTTCGTCTTGCGTTAAACATCTTGCAGGAACGCAAAGAATCACTGGCACGCACAGAGCAATATCAACACGTTATTGACGATTTCCCCAAACTGACGCAGGAATTGCGCCGTCTGCTGGCGGCTGAAGAAAATAAAACCACCGCCATTAGCGACAAACTCTCGGTTGTCGATCTGGAGCAAAAAGTGGTGCAAACCAGCAGCCAACTGCTGGATCAATCGCGCCAACTGCAACAGGAACGAGAGCGACTGCGTGGAGTGATCGATTCTCTGGCCCAGTTGCCGAAGCAGCAAACCGAAGCCAGCCGGGTATTAAACGAAATTGATCGTCAAATCAAATCGTTAGGAAATCCGGTCACACCGCTGGTCCAGGCGCAGTTAGTGTTATTGCAAGCCCAGCAGGCGTTGCGCCAAAGCCGGGTTGATGAACTGGAACTGGCTCAGCTTTCCGCCAGTAATCGCCAGGAGCTCTCGCGCTTACGCGTGGAACTCTACCAGTTGCGCCACGATAGGCTGGATCAAAAACTACAAGCATTACGTTCCAGCATCAACAACTTACGCCAGCGTGAAGCGGAGAAAGTGCTCGAACGCACCGAGCAGTTGGTGGAACGCGGTGATGATTTGCCCGCGGTCATCAGCGAACAGCTACAGCTTAACCGCGAACTGTCTCAGGAACTGAATCAGCAGGCACAGCATCTTGATTTGATCGCCTCACAGCAGCGTCAGGCAACCACCCAAACGCAGCAAGTGCGGCAAGCACTCAGCACGTTGCGTGAGCAAGCGCAGTGGATTGGGGCATCTACCGTACTGGGTGAAGCACTGCGCGCGCAGGTGGCGCGCCTGCCGGACATGCCGCAACCGCAACGGCTGGACACCGACATGGCCCAGTTGCGCGTACAACGGTTACGCTATGAAAACCTGCTCAGTGCCGCTCGCACCTCAGAACGCCCGAGACAAGAAAACTGCACGCCCAACAGTAACAGTCAGCAATGCGTGCTTGGCGATCAGATTCGTACCCAGCGTGATTTACTCACATCGCTGATTTCCGGCACCGATGCGCAGATCCTTGAACTGACCAAGCTCAAAGTGGCGACCAGCCAGCTGGAAGAAGCACTGCTGGAAATCCGCGAGGCGGTTCACCGCTATCTGTTCTGGGTTGCCGATGTGAATCCTATTTCCTTCGCCTTCCCTGTACAGGTGGTGCAGGCGCTTTACCATCTGCTCTCGCTGGATACCTTTACTCAGCTTAGCAGCGCCGTCATCATGGTGGTGACCAGCCGGGAAACCGCGTTCCCGCTGATGGCCGTGCTGATTTTAGTCGGCTTCGGCATCAGTTCGCGCCGTCACTACAACGCCTTTTTAGAGCGCGCCAGCAGCCGTATCGGCAAAGTTACCCTCGATCATTTTTCGCTGACGCTGCGTACTCTGTTCTATTCGCTACTGATTGCACTCCCGCTGCCCGTGCTGTGGGCCGCATTGGGGTACGGCTTGCAAAACGCCTGGCCCTACCCCATCGCCGTCGCGATTGGTGACAGCGTGACCGCCACCGTCCCGCTGATGTGGCTGGTGATGGTCAGCGCCTCCTTCGCCCATTCGAATGGGTTGTTTATTGCCCACTTACGCTGGTCACCCGAGCGCGTCGCGCGCGCCATGCGCTACTACCGATTATCGATCGCCTTTATTGTTCCGCTGATCATGGCGATCATCACGTTTGAAAACCTCAACGAACGCGAGTTTTCCAGCACGCTGGGGCGACTGTGCTTTATTTTGCTATGTCTGGCGTTGAGTCTGGTGACCACCAGCCTGAAACGTGCCGGTATTCCGCTCTACCTGAACAAGGAAGGCTCAGGAGAAAACACCATCAACCGTGCGCTGTGGAACCTGATGATCAGTGCGCCCCTGATTGCAGCTCTGGCATCGGGTGTTGGCTATCTGGCCACGTCGAAAGCCTTGCTGGCGCGGTTGGAAACCTCGGTCGCCATCTGGTTCTTCCTGCTGGTGGTGTACCACGTGATACGGCGCTGGATGCTGATCCAACGCCGACGCATCGCGTTTGACAGGGCCAAACAGCGGCGTGCCGAAATATTGGCGCAGCGTGCCCGCGGTGAAGAAGAGTCGGGTATCTTAGTGGAAACCACCTCAGACACCATCGAAGAGCCGGTGGTCGATCTGGATACCATCAGCGCCAAATCGCTGCAACTGGTGCGATCCATTCTGACACTGATCGCACTGGTGTCAGTGATTGTCCTGTGGTCAGAAATCCACTCCGCATTCAGCTTTTTAGAAAACATCAATCTGTGGGAAGTCACCAGTACGGTGAAAGGGGTCGATAAGGTACAGCCGATTACCCTCGGTGCGGTGTTGATCTCGATTCTGATTTTCAGTATCACGACGCAGGTGGTGCGCAACCTGCCCGCGCTGCTTGAGCTGGCATTGCTTCAGCACCTCGATCTCTCCCCCGGTTCTGGCTATGCCATTATCACCGTCAGCAAATACATGCTGATGCTGATTGGCTGCCTGGTGGGGTTCTCGTTTATCGGGATCGAATGGTCACAACTCCAGTGGCTGGTTGCCGCTCTGACCGTAGGCCTTGGCTTTGGTTTGCAGGAGATCTTCGCCAACTTTATTTCCGGCCTGATCATTCTGTTTGAAAAACCGATCCGCATTGGCGACACCGTGACCATTCGCGATCTCACCGGCAGCATTATGCGCATCAATACCCGAGCCACCACAATTACCGATTGGGACAGAAAAGAGATCATCGTGCCCAACAAGGCCTTTATCACCGAACAGTTTATCAACTGGTCGCTGTCGGATTCGGTGACGCGCGTGGTGCTGACCATTCCAGCGCCAGTCGATGCCGATAGCCAAAAAGTGACCGAACTGTTGCTCAATGCGGTGAAACGCTGCCCGTTGGTATTGGAAAACCCGCCGCCTGAAGCCTTTCTGGTGGATTTACGTCAGGGTATCCAGATTTTCGAATTGCGTATCTTTGCCGCAGAAATGGGACACCGCATGCCGCTGCGTCATGAGATTCACCAGCTGATTCTGGAAGCCTACCGTGAGAACAACATGGAGATGCCGTTCCCGCCGTTCCAGGTGCAGATGAGTTTCGTGCGTATTGATGGACGCAGCCCGAGTTCAGCCAATCGGCCGGAAGGTGGGTTGTAACAGGCAGATAGCCTCAGAGAGAACCAAACACGCGGTGCCGTTCCTCCGCGGACCCCGAGGAACGGCGATGTGATGATTACGAACGCCCGACGGTGAAGGCCATCACCTCACCAATGGTTTCCACTTTTAACGCCAGCATAATCAGACGATCCACCCCTAACGCGACGCCAGAACAGGCAGGCATTCCCTGTTTCAACGCCGCCAGCAGATATTCATCAATCGGTTGCTGAGAAAGCCCGTTAGCGGCACGCTTGCGGTTATCCTGCTCAAAACGTTGGCGCTGCTCATCGCTGTCCGTCAATTCGCGAAAACCGTTTGCCAGCTCAATACCTTTGAAATAGGCCTCGAAGCGCTCCGCCACCCGGTAATCCTCAGAGCTGATTTCAGCCAGCGAAGCCTGTGACGCCGGGAAGTGATACACAAAGGCCGGTTTGTCGTGCCCAATGTGCGGTTCCACGCCGAAGGTAAATAGCATTTGCAACAGCGTGTCGCGATCCTCTTCACGGCTGGCGAGATCGCCCATGCCGAGCTTATCCGCCGCTTCTCGCAGTTGCACCTTATCCGCAGAAAGCGGGTCCACGTCAAGATGACGCTGAAAAGCCTGCTGATATGAGAGACGCTCTGCGCTTTCACACTCCAGTACTTGCTGTAATAAATCGTCCACTTCGTCCATCTAGCGAGACATATCGTAGTGGGGGCGATACCACTCGAGCATGGTGAACTCAGGATTATGGTGTCGTCCAGACTCTTCATTACGGAAACTACGGCACAGTTGAAAGACAGGTCCGCTGCCTGCGGCGAGCAAGCGCTTCATATGGTATTCAGGGCTGGTCATCAGGTAGAGCGTCATCCCTTCAGATACGCCAGGTCCGACAAAACGCGTCTGAAACGGGACCATGTGCACATCCGTCACCGTTGCCTGACTCATGGCCGGTGTTTCCACTTCCAATACGCCGCGATCGGAGAAAAATCGCCGAATTTCAGAGACGATGGCTGCACGCTTCAATAAGTTTTCAATGGTGGCGGTGGGCTGCCAGAGTGCGCCTTCGCACATGTTTCTTTACTCCTAACGCAAACAGGGGATGCAGTCTACCCGTATATTCGCCTGCAAACAATTCAACTCCGCTACAATCACGCACTGTCTCTCCCGCTGTTTCTCGTGCTCAGGTTTCCCTCCTGCATAGGCCTTTTGATCCCGATATCCAGAACATTATGTACAATTACCGTGAGTCAGTTCCTTATTAAAGAAATAAAAGTGTTATTTATCCGGCAATAGCGTTAACCATCATGCTGTTATTGCCAAAATCAAAACACAATAAAAAAAACAAAATGCTGGATCACATCAAATTTCACCTACTCATAATTCGGTATAATCATTTCCACACAAAAAATATAGGTTTAGCTATTCTTAATATGTGTCCGCGAATTGCTTTAAATATCGATGAATTACAGAAAGCGTTCGGTGGGAAATAGAGATTAACGAATCGAATATATTATTTTTAATTAACTTTAGTAACTGGAGGAGTGCAGTGCAAACCTTTAATGCCGATTTGGCCATTATCGGGGCCGGGGGCGCTGGTTTACGTGCGGCAATGGCTTTGTTGAATAAATCAGAACTTGTAACGACTGTGCCCCATCGGGTCGATTGTTACGTGATGCGAATACTGTTCGGCATTCCTAATAGCGTGATCCGGTTAAGCGCTTTGACCATCGCCAT
>NZ_JBPETA010000092.1:0-12385 GCF_051710365.1 Symbiopectobacterium sp.
GTTCAGTATTGGTGACAGACCACCACAAGTATCCAACCTCAATTCTATTCACAAGACCATCGTTGATGTTCTCGGCGAGCGATACCGTCGAATTTATTCTTAAAGTAGGTGCGGAATGACGGTTATAAGAATTAATGATGTAATAAATCGTAAATTTACCGATGGGATTTATCCTAAAAAACGCGGTAACCATAACGCAAACAGATGACATCCAGATGGCAGCCCGGCATCCAGGCGCTTGAGGCCAGAATGCCGGTGTAGTTGGGGGGCGGCGCGTTAAAGAGGGGGGCTTTTAGCGACGGTAACGCGCGGGTAATGAACGATGCAAAAAATTAATCATTGCGTCGCTGGCCGGCGAGATCAGCCACCAGCTTAGTGCCACCAAAACCACAGACAGGGAACCCACCGCAATGTCGGTAAACCAGTGGGCACCGATCATGACACGCGGTGTGGCAAAAACAACCACGATGACCAATGAGATCAAAAATGAACGGCGCGGAAAATAGCGCAGCATAAAAGCGGAGTAAATCATCAGCATCATGCCATGGTCGCCAGGGAAGCTGTCGCGGGAGGCATCTTTAGTCGGCCAGCCGGTCAGTTCGCCAACCTGATTGATATCACTAAAGTAATAGGTTGGGCTGGCGTGCTGTACTGGCAGCAAGTGGCCCAACTGATTCAGCACCACGGCGGTAATCAGCATGACCACGCCCACAATCAGTAAACGCTGGCGTTCAGTGCTATCCCCGCGCCGATAATGGTAAAGATAAAGCAGCCCCATCGCCAGCAGCGCACAGGCATCGAAAGCGCGGTTGTTGGTGATGGCGACCGTATACAGCAGCAACGGACTGGTTGCCAGATGCTGGTTAAAGTAGAAGAAGATGGCGCTGTCGAGGGTAAACCAGAATCCGTGATTAGCAGGAAGATACCAGGAAAAGAACAGCGCCACACCTGCTGCGTTGAGCAGTAGAATGGCGAAAAGCTGACGCTGTGACATGCAACAAACTCAAAATATTAAGAAAAAAACGCTTTAATCCTATTCCTGTAAACTTAAACTATAGATCAACAGCTGGTTTTGGAACTGATTCCACGGTGCCGATGCGGTGTGAATTAACTCAATCCGGCTGTCTAGCGGGGGAAGCGGTTTGGTTTCAATATGCAGGTCCAATCCCTGTCGATTGATAATCAATGTCCCTTCGGGAATTCGCATCACACCTTTAATGCGGTCGACCGGCGTCAACCGAATCCAATCCAACAGTGCGGCCGTGGAAAACTGCGTTTCTGGGGAGAAAATCCAGCCACAGGCAAAGTAACCTTGCCCTTCATTGAGTGCGCGACGCCAGGCTTCGCCGCCGGGCAGGCGCAATGCGGCCAATCCGCGTTCTGAAGCATGGGAATGATGATGCGCACCATCAGGAAGTTCGCGCGTATTGCGGCGCGGCTCATCAAGCAGTGACACATCGATTTCACCCTGTGCGGCGCTCACGATAGAGCGATCGCCTGCTCCGGCCTGCTGCCAACGCTGTAGCGCGGCGATGTCGTCTGCGCTGTAGGTATCCTGCTTGTTGGCAACGATAATGTCCGCCGCGGCTAACTGATCGCGGAAGTTTTCGTTTTCACTATAACGCGCGTCCTGTAACTGCCGCGCATCCAACAGGCAAAGAGAGGCCTGCAAACTGAGCCAGGGTTGATAACTTTCAGCGGTGAGCAACGAAAGAATCTGCTTTGGGTGTCCCAAGCCGGTCGGTTCGATCAGTAAGCGGTGCGGTTTCTTTTGTTGCAGCAGCATATTCAGGCCAATCTGCATCGGCAGACCGTTCACGCAGCACATGCAACCGCCGGGGATCTCTTTCAATACCGCGCCGCTGTCAGACAACAGCGCACCGTCGATGCCAATTTCACCAAATTCATTGACCAGTACCGCCCACACTTCGTCTTCGGGTTTTTGTGTCAGCAGGTGGCGAATGGTAGTGGTTTTGCCGCTGCCAAGAAAGCCAGTGATAAGGTTTACTTTGGTCAACACATCAGACTCCGGAAATACGCGTGAACGGGGGAGGCAAGAGGCGCGCCAGCCAATGACCGGCGCGAGAGAGACTTAGTCGGCGCGGCCCATATAGCGACGCTCGGCGATATGAATACGAATGTTTTCACCTGCGCTCAGGTATTCTGGCACCTGAACCACCAGACCGGTGCTCATGGTCGCCGGTTTGTTGCGGGCGCTAGCTGAAGCCCCTTTGATGCCTGGTGCGGTCTCTACAATTTCCAAATCTACCGTTTGCGGCAGTTCCAGCGCCAGGATTTGTCCATCCCAGGTCAGTACCTGAATGCCCGGCATCCCGCCTTCCGGTATAAACAGCAGTTCATCTTCAATTTGCTCTTTTTTGAAGATATACGGCGTGTAATCTTCATCATCCATAAAGACGTACTCATCACCGTCCACATAGGAAAAAGTGACAAAACGGCGCGTCAGAGTGATGGTATCGAGAATGTCGTCACCCTTGAAACGTTCTTCAACCTTCAGGCCGGTACGTACATCGGAGAAGCGCATTTTGTACAACGTGCTGGCATCGCGAGCGCTGGGGCTTTGGATGTCGACATCCTTTACCAACAGCAGCTTGCCACCGTAATTGATCACCATGCCACGTTTGATTTCGTTCGCTCTTGCCATGAAAAAACCCTGTTATAAAGAAAAAGACATTTTTGTGGCGACACGTTACTCGCGCCGCTGAATTCAGGCAAGCGGCATTTTATCATCCGCTCGCGCATTCATCGCTGTCGTTCTATTTTATAGCAGGCCGGTCATGCGTACACCGGCAGAGCGCCCAATAGCGTAAGCAGGTGCGCCACGATGTTAATGGCACCAAACGCCAGAACGATAACCACCAGCCACATTCCACCCGGCGCGCGATAGGTCGTGCTATCAGGAGCAAAGCGCTTGCGGGCGGCCACCACCATACAGGCGGGAATGATCACTGCCCACAGCGTCGCCGCCAGTCCTGCGAAACCGATGGCATGAAGAAAACCATCCGGATACAGCAAGGCGGCAAGCGTTGGCGGAATAAAGGTAATGCTGGCTGCCTGTGTGCGGCCTCGTGGTGTATCTGCCAGTGAAAAAGAGTCGTGAATATAATCAAACAGTCCCAAAGATACGCCGAGGAACGAACTGGCCAGTGCCATATAAGAAAAGGCGTTCAGCAAGGGGATCAGATAAGCACTTTGCGCAGCGTTGCCCATGTGCTGAAGCAAATTGCCGATATTGCTGCCCTCGGCGACCACGGCTTTAAATCCTTCACGTGGAATGTTGCCCTGAATCACATACTGCCACAGCAAATAGATCGCCAGCGAAAGTAAGGTGCCGTAGAACAGGCTGCGCGCCACCGTGCGCCCCTCTTTGTGATAGTACTTCACCAAACCGGGCACATTGCCATGGTAGCCAAAAGAGGTCAACAGGTAGGGTAGCGCTGCCAGTGCATAGGGAAAGTAGGGCGCATCCGCGGGCGCGCTCATCAGCAGACGAGAATGGTTGACCTGAGTGAGCAGGTCGCTCACTGACAGCACAAAAGTAATCACCATACCGCCAATCAGAAGAGTACTTAGCCGATCCACGGCGCGCGTGGAGAGCCAGACAATAAAGGCGACCAGTAGAGAGAATATTAACCCTGATGTAGCGTGCCTTATGGGAAAAACATCTGCCAGCGTGTGCGTGATGATTGAACCACCCGCTGAGATATAGGCATAGGTCAGAATATAAAGTACAAAGGCCACGGACAGACCGTTCAGGGTATTCCAGTGTTTCCCGAGCAGATCTTTCACCATGGTATGGAAGCTGGCACCGGCGGGGTAGTGCAGGTTGGTTTCCAGGATCATCAGTCCGGAGGCAAACATGCAAAACCAAGTGGCAACCAGCAACAGCACGGAGCCACTAAACCAGACACCGGCGGTAACAATCGGAATGGAAAACATGCCTGCACCTACGGCAGTGCCAGCAATGATCATGGCTCCGCCAAAGGCAGAGCGCGAACGAGAAAGCGGGAAAACGTCGGCTGACATTGCAGCTCCAAGGTAAAGTTATTGTACTAGTTTAATGATACGAAAAACTTATGGTTAAGTAAATCGTCGATCTGCCAATAAAACGTGAAATAGCCAACGCTTATGACGATAAAGGCGGGAGGAATGGTGAATTTCTCTGCATTTCGCTGGTGTTATTGGGCAAATTTGCTAGGCTGGAGCAGCCATTAAACCCGCCTTGCGAGTAAACAGGATGGAATGTCGTTCAGGCTGTGGGGCCTGCTGTATCGCCCCGTCAATCTCCAGTCCGCTGCCGGGAATGCCGGAGGGGAAGCCCGCCAACGTGCGCTGCCTGCACCTTGATGCCGCGATGCGCTGTGGCTTGTTTGGCTCGCCGTTGCGACCTGCGGTGTGTGCGACGCTGCAACCGCAAGCGGAGATGTGTATGACAAACCGTGATGATGCGCTGACTTATCTTTTACGGCTTGAGGCAGAAACGGCTCCCTGATAGGGGCCGTGTCGTTTGGTTATACATCCTTGATTTTCCACATACAGTAACCCGCCCCCACGCTCATCAGCAGGGAAATAAAGAAGACGGCGTGATAACCTCAAAATTGTGCCACGATGCCGGCCAGCGATCCGGAAATGATCCAACCCACGCGCGTGGTGTTGGTAAATAGCGTGGTGGCGGTGCCCGCTTGTCCTGGCATTAAATCCTGAAAATAGAGCATGCCAATACCTGCCGAAATACCGATAAAAATGGCGTTCAGCAGCTGTAATCCCAATAGCAACCACTCTGCGCTGAACAGCACCAGCCCGACATAAAAAAAGCAGTCCTGCACCGACGGCAATACGCATCAAAATGCGTTTACCAACGCGTTTTGCCACATAGCCCGCAATCAACATAACAGGAATTTCCAGCCCGGCCGCCGTGCCCATCATGATCCCGGCCAGCTTCTCAGACAGCCCCAGTGCGTTGACCACATATAAAGGTATCGTAATCAGGTAAACCCCGTTACAGGTCCACATAGCGGTGCAGGCAAAAAACAGCAGCAGCGTGTCGCGTCGATTCTGACGCGGTGATGTCAACGTCGTGTCTGTTTGCAAGGCCGATTTCGGCATCGAGGGGAGCAGAAAGGTCACCAGCGCGCCACACAGCAAAAATACCACTGCTGCGGTGAGGTACATCACTGGGAAGCCAAAACCCAGCGCTAGGGCAAAAGCCACCGGCGGGCCGATCACCCAGGACAGGGAGATCTGGGCACGCATCACTGAGCTAAACATCGCGGCTTCGCGCCCGGTGCGATCGGCGTGCTCGCGCGCTAGCGCGAACAACTGTGGGTTAGCGGTCGAACCAAAGCTTGAGAGAATGACGCCGACAATCAGCAAGATAAAGTAATTACGGTTCCAGGCATACAGCACGCATCCCAGAGCACCCAGTATGCAACAGTGCAGAATCAGTCGTTTACGGTCGCCTTGCTTGTCGGAGCGCGTGGCCAGCATTTGGCTCACGACAATGCCGATAACAGCACTGCCCGTGTAGTAGAGCCCCACCATCAGCGGGTTTACTTTCACTTCGGTCGAAAGGAACAGGCTCAACGTCGGCAATTGCAACGCCCCGGCAATACCGGTCAGGAACGCAATAACCAGGAACGCAGAGGAAGGTCAGATCGGGCTGACGCCGCAATACGGAGTTCAATATAGACATAATTAACAATCTAGGGCAGTGCGTTTGTGAGTCAGAAAACGTATGGAAGATACGCTCGTGCAAAAAACGTGCAAGATGAGAGTCAGTGCCGTTTGAGTCAGAAAATGCAAACCGTGATACCACGGCGCGCGTATTTTACGCGAGCTTTGCGCTTTCTGAAAAGATGTTTCATCTTTTTTGCTTCAGCAAGCCTTCAGCTGGTGCGGCTTTCTACTATGAATTCAGCATGCTCAATGGCTAAAATGTGCGTGATGTCAAAAATCCATCACATGAAATACGTGGAATATTTGCATAAAAGCAACATTATGCCCATACTCAGTGAAACTTTTCAGTAATTATTTTTTTGCATTGCTTGCCATTAGTGGCCTTACATCTTCATTTGTTTGCTGAAACGATTCAACAAAAGCGGAGAGGAGCGTCATGTTCCAGTTATCACAGCAAGATATTCATATGGGTGCGGCTGCCAGCGATAAGCAGGACGCTATCCAGCAAGTGGCGGCCGCACTGGCTGCTGCCGGGTGTGTCAGCCCGGCGTATGTAGATGGTATGTTGCAGCGTGAACTGCAAACGTCGACCTATTTAGGTAATGGTATTGCTATCCCACACGGCACAACTGATACACGCGATCTGGTGCTGAAAACCGGCGTTCAGGTGTTTCAATTTCCGCAGGGGATTGCCTGGGGAGAGGAAACCGCCTATGTGGTGCTGGGCATCGCAGCCCGCTCGGATGAACATCTGGCGTTATTGCGTCAGCTAACCCACGTTCTGAGCGACGAAAACGTTGCAGCGCGTATGGCTAAAACCGCGTCAGCAGAAGAGTTGCGCAGTTTGCTGATGGGTGAGCAGCAGGGCGCGGATTTCCGTTTTGATACCTCGTTGATTACGTTGGACGTTGCCACGGACAGCCTGCTGATGTTACAGGCGCTGAATGCGGGCCGTTTGCAGCAGATCGGTGCCGTCGATGCCGGGTTTGTCAGCGCGGTCGTCAGCCAGAAGCCACTTTATCTGGGACAAGGGGTGTGGTTGAGCGATAACGCACAGGGCAATCTGGCGAGTGCTGTCACTGTAAGCCGTCCTGTCACCGCGTTCACCGCCTATGATGAGCCGGTGGCGCTGCTGATTACGGTTGCCGCTGCGGATGAGCAAGCGTTAGCCCCTATCGATTATTTAAGCAACCTGCTGATCGCACAGAAAGCTGAACGCTTGCTGAAAGCTGATGCCGCCACGCTGCTGGCATTGCTGACCAGTGACGTACCGGAAGAAAACGATGTGCTGACCGCAGATTACACCATCCGTAATGAGCACGGGTTGCACGCACGTCCGGGGACCATGCTGGTGAATGTTATCAAGCAGTTCACCAGCGAGATCACGGTGACCAACCTTGATGGTACCGGTAAGCCAGCCAACGGGCGCAGCCTGATGAAGGTGGTGGCGCTGGGCGTTAAAAAGTGCCATAAGCTGCGTTTCACCGCAGCGGGCAGCGATGCTGAACAGGCATTGGCGGCGATTGGCGAAGCGATTAATTCTGGATTAGGAGAGGGCGCAGCATGAGCAGGCGAGTTGCCACCATTACCCTGAATCCCGCGTATGACTTGGTGGGATATTGCCCCGAAATTGAACGGGGTGAAGTCAACCTGGTGCAAACGGCGGGTCTTCACGCCGCAGGCAAAGGTATTAATGTTGCCAAAGTGCTGAAAGACCTCGGGATTGACGTCACGGTGGGTGGATTTCTGGGCAAAGACAATCAGGACGGCTTTCAGCAATTGTTCAGCGAACTGGGCATTGCCAACCGTTTTCAGGTTGTCCCCGGTCGCACGCGTATCAACGTCAAGCTGACGGAAAAGGCTGGTGAAGTGACCGATCTCAATTTCTCCGGGTTCGATGTCACACAGCAATACTGGCAGCGCTTCGTCAATGACTCGCTCAGTTGGTTAGGGCAGTTCGACATGGTTGCCGTCAGTGGTAGCTTGCCCGCAGGCGTCGATCCGGATGCGTTTACCGATTGGATGTCACGTCTGCGGACCCAATGTCCTTGCATTATTTTCGACAGCAGCCGTGAGGCGCTGGTAGCTGGACTAAAAGCCGCGCCCTGGTTGGTGAAACCCAACCGTCGTGAGCTGGAAATCTGGGCGGGCCGCAAGTTGCCCACGCTGGAAGATGTGGTAGATGCTGCCCATGCGCTGCGTGAGCAAGGTATCGCTCATGTGGTGATGTCGTTGGGGGAGGAAGGTGCTCTGTGGGTGAATGCCTCGGGTGCCTGGTTGGCCAAGCCACCGGCTTGCGATGTTGTCAGCACCGTAGGTGCCGGTGATTCCATGGTCGGCGGATTGATTTATGGTCTGTTAATGCGTGAATCGAGTGAACACACCTTACGACTGGCAACCGCCGTGGCTGCGCTGGCCGTAAGCCAAAGCAATGTTGGCATTACCGATCGACCTCAGTTGGCCGCGATGATGGCGCGTGTCGACCTGAAACCCTTCAATCACTAACAGCAAGAGATAGATCATGAAAACGCTGCTGATAATAGATAAATCACTGGGGCTTGCCAGAAGCCACCTGGTGAAAAAACTGCTCGGCGCGGCGGCTGCGAAAGCGGACCTGACGCTGACTGACAAGATCGATGAGAGTGAACTGGCGATAGTCCTGGGCGGTGCACTGTCTGCTGACAGCGCGCTCAATGGCAAAAAGGTGTAGATGTTGAACTGGCTGCAAGCCAGCCAGAACAATTTCTGACGCAGGCAAAAGCACAGGCAGAGTCGTATCAGGCGCCTGCTGTGGCTGCGGTGAGTGCGTCTTCAGTGCCGCGCATCGTGGCGGTGACGGCGTGCCCGACCGGTGTGGCACACACCTTTATGGCAGCAGAAGCCATCGAGCAGGAAGCGAAAAAACGCGGCTGGTGGGTGAAAGTGGAAACGCGCGGCTCCGTTGGCGCGGGTAACGCTATCACGCCGGAAGAAGTCGAGCAGGCCGATCTGGTTATCGTGGCAGCGGATATTGAAGTGGATCTGTCGAAGTTTGCCGGCAAAAAATGTACCGCACCTCAACCGGTCTTGCGTTGAAGAAAACGGCGCAGGAACTGGATAAAGCGCAGGCGGAAGCTACCGTGTACCAGCCAACAGCACAAAGTGGTGCACAGCCAGCCAGTGCCGGACAGAAAAAGGGCGGTACTGGGCCGTACCGCCATTTGTTGACGGGCGTGTCCTATATGCTGCCGATGGTGTTGGCGGGTTACATCGCGTTCTCCATTGCTGACCGTCCCGGTCTGGCACCGGGTATGGTAGGCGGCATGCTGGCCGTGAGTACCGGCGCGGGATTCCTTGGTGGCATTATCGCTGGCTTCCTGGCGAAAGCGCTCAGCGACCATGTCAAGCTGCCGCAAAGCATGTCTGCCCTGAAGCCGATACTGATTATTCCGCTAGTGGCGACGCTCATCACCGGTCTCATCATGATCTACGTGGTCGGTACTCCGGTAGCGAAGATCCTGACGGGCTTGACCAGTTGGTTGCAATCCATGGGCACTGCTAACGCGGTGATTTTGGGCGCAATCCTGGGCGGCATGATGTGTACAGACATGGGGGGGCCGGTGAACAAGGTAGCCTACGTATTTGGTACCACACTGCTCAGTAGCCAGATTTACGCGCCGATGGCGGCTGTTATGGCCGGAGGCATGGTTCCGCCGTTGGCGATGGGCCTTGCGACGTTGGTGGCCGCGAAGAAATTCAGCGCGTCCGAGCGTGAAGGTGGTAAAGCGGCGTTTGTGCTCGGCCTGTGTTTCATCTCTGAAGGAGCGATCCCTTACGCTGCCCGTGATCCGATGCGCGTACTGCCGTGCTGTATTCTGGGCGGGGCCGTTACCGGGGCGCTGTCGATGGCCGTGGGCGCACACCTGATGGCATCGCACGGCGGGCTGTTTGTACTGTTGATCCCAGGGGCGATCACGCCGGTACTGGGCTACCTGTTCGCGATTCTGGCGGGCATGGCGGTGGCGGGTCTGCTGTATGCTGTGCTGAAACGCCCTGACGAGCAGTTGGTGAAAGCGGCGTAAGTGGTAAGCCAATACTGAACGTGATGCAAAAACGCCAGCCTTACGGCTGGCGTTTTTTATGCGGCTTGTGCCTTTAGCCAGGCAATTTCATCGGCCCAGATATCCGGATTCACGGTTTCCAGAATCAGGGGAATACCGTCAAAACGCGGGTCACGCATGATATAGCGGAAGGGTGTATGCCCGATGTTTCCGGCACCCAGACTGTGGTGGCGATCGACGCGGCTGCTAAAGGTACTTTTGGCATCGTTTAAGTGCATACCGCGCAGATAACCAAAGCCTACGGTGTGATCGAACTCGGCAAAGGTGTCATCACAGGCGGCGTCGGTACGGATATCATAGCCACCGGCAAAGGCGTGACAGGTATCAATGCAGACCCCTACGCGGGTTTTATCCTCGACGTCCTCGATGATTGCCGCCAGATGCTCAAAGCGGAATCCCAGGTTGGTGCCTTGGCCTGCGGTGTTTTCGATGACTGCTGTTACGCCTTGAGTGACATCGAGAGCGATATTGATCGACTCGGCAATGCGTGCCAGACAGTCACGCTCATCAATCTGTTTTAAATGGCTGCCGGGGTGAAAGTTAAGCAATGACAGCCCCAGTTGTTGGCAACGCGCCATTTCATCAATAAAAGCGCTGCGTGATTTCTCCAATGCCTCTGTGTCCGGGTGACCGAGGTTGATCAGATAGCTGTCGTGCACAAGGATCTGCCCCGGTTGGTAGCCGTACTGCTGGCAGGAGGTCTTGAACTGCGCAATGACCGTTTCGGATAACGGTGCGGCCTGCCATTGGCGCTGATTTTTTGTGAACAAGGCAAATGCGGTTGCCTTAAGTTCGTGGGCTCTGATGACTGCCTGATCCACACCGCCGGCAGCGCTGACGTGTGCGCCTACGTATTTCATGCTGTTCTCCTTATTGCTCTGGCGCACAGTATGCCACTGTTATTAACCAAAGGTGATCGCTTGAGCTAAAAAGCGTAACAACATGCTAACCGCGCGGCGCGAAAAGGCGCATTTATGCCAACAACGCCGTGATGCCAAGGTTGATACCGGCACCGCCGACAATCAGCCAGATAAACAGTAATAGCGCCAGCAGCAACGGCTTGGCACCTGCACGACGCACGGCGCTGAGGCGGGTTGTCACGCCCAAGGCGCCCATCGCCATCGCCATCGCCAATAACAGATTATCAATCTGGTTGACGGTGGTTAACCAGGTATCCGGCAGCCAGTGGAACGAGTTAAACCCGGCTACGGCGATAAAACCCACGGCAAACCAGGGGAATGCCATTGGCGTTTTTTCTGTTGTGCTGCTGGTGCGGCGTTGAAGAAATCCCCCCAATAGCATGAGAAACGGAGCCAGCAGCATGACGCGTAACCTTTTGCTAATCACTGCGGTGTTTTCGACCTCCGGTGAAATGCTGTGCCCTGCCGCCACAACCTGGGCCACTTCATGTACGGTGGAGCCAATATAAACGCCGAACATCTGCGGCGAGATGGGCAAATAGTCGCCAGTCACGGCCAGCGCGTAGAGACAAGGATAAAGAAACATAGCGATAGTGCCGAAGATGACAACGGTGGCGACAGCAATCGCGACGCTGTCGCCCTCCGCCTTGACCGTTGGCGCGGTGGCCAGCACCGCTGCGGCACCGCAAATGCTGCTGCCTGCACCGATGAGATATACTGTCTTGTCATCAAGGCCAAGCAGGGTTTTACCGAGATAACAGGCAAGAAGAAAGGTGGATGTCAGCATCAGTGCATCAATAACGAGTCCGCTGATACCCAGCGCAGCAATGTGTTGCAGGCTGAGACGAAAGCCATAGAGCACAATGCCCAAACGTAGCAGATGATGCTTTGACCAATTAACACCCTCATCACAGTAGCGTTGCAGGCGTGGGTAAAGCGTGTTGCCGATCAATGCGCCGCCCACCATGGCAAGGGTCAGTGAACCCAACCCCATGTGGGCAACCGAAGGGAGCGCGGCCAGTTGCAGAAAACCGACGGTCATGAGAGCAATAAAAAGCAGGCCAGGTAGCTTGCGTAAAAGCGGGTGGATAGATTTATCACCTTGAATTATAAAAAGAGATGCCATTGTAATACCTGTTTGAAGTCGAGCTAACCTGGAACACAGCCTATGATGAGTGGCCATAAAAGAGAAATTGATTATATGCTTATAACCTATTGCTATTTCCGGTAAGGGCTAACGATGCACATCACGTTGAGACAACTTGAAGTTTTTGCAGAGGTCCTGAAAAGCGGATCGACCACACAAGCGTCCGTTATGCTGGCCCTTTCTCAGTCTGCCGTGAGCGCAGCGTTATCGGATTTAGAAGCGCAACTGGGCGTACAGCTGTTCGATCGCGTAGGTAAGCGCTTGGTGGTGAATGAGCATGGGCGATTGCTTTATCCAAAAGCGTTGGCCATCCTGGAGCAGTCGCTGGAGATAGAAAAAATGTTCCAGCAAGAGAATGGTGCGTTACGCGTGTTCGCCAGCAGCACCATTGGTAACTTGTACTAGCTCAGACCTGATCTGACAGTTACCGGTTATTTATACAGGTGTCTGTCAGATTAAATCTGGTTCAGATTTTTTTCTGCCCAGACCCGTTTACCATCAAGTAATGTTGCCATTGGCGT
>NZ_JBPETA010000093.1:0-12227 GCF_051710365.1 Symbiopectobacterium sp.
TTTGAGATTTTTGGCCAGTGCATTAGCCAGAGCCTGCAACTGTTTTTCGTCCATAAAGTAACCTGCTTTTGATGTTGGATTGAACATATCAAAATCAGGCAATTACACAAATTTATGTACAGGCTCCCATCAAAAGCAATATCAAGGTCTACGGTAATCTACTGCATTTTTCATAATAACAGAATATACCCGTCATACTTCAAGTTGCCGCCGCGTGGGCTTACTCTTTCTCGGACAGATAAGGGTCAGCATAGCCCATTTGCTGCATAATCTCGGTTTCCAACGCTTCCATCTCTTCTGCTTCGTCGTCCTCGATGTGATCATAACCCAGCAGATGCAGACAACCGTGTATCACCATATGTGCCCAGTGGGCGTCTGCGGTTATTTGCTGTTCAATGGCTTCCTGCTCCACCACCTGGCGGCAAATAATCAGATCGCCCAATAATGGCAGCTCGACTTCCGGCGGCGCTTCAAACGGAAAGGAGAGTACGTTGGTAGGTTTGTCTTTGCCGCGATAGGTGTGATTCAGTTCGTGGCTTTCCGCTTCATCAACGATACGAATGGTCACTTCCGCTTCTGGCTGAAACTGCGGCAGTACCGCCTCCAGCCAACGCTGAAAATCCTGTTCGCTCGGCAGCCCTGCTGTATTGTCGCTGGCGATTTGTAAATCGAGAATAACCTGACTCATTATGACTCCTGCTTATCACCTGCCTCTGATGCGGCGGGTGAACTGACGACTTGTGCTTCGCGTTTACGCTCTTCTGCCTGCGCGGCACGACGTTTCTGGTCGGCTTCTTCCCAGGCTTCATAGGCGTTGACGATGCGCGCGACTACAGGATGGCGTACCACATCTTCACTGTGAAAGAAGTTAAAGCTGATCTCTTCCACATCGGCCAATGCGTCGATGGCGTGGCGCAGCCCCGATTTGATATTGCGTGGCAGGTCAATCTGGGTGATGTCGCCGGTGATGACAGCCTTGGAGTTGAAGCCAATACGGGTCAGGAACATCTTCATCTGTTCGATCGTGGTGTTCTGGCTCTCATCGAGGATGATAAAGGCATCATTCAGCGTGCGACCGCGCATATAAGCCAGTGGCGCTACTTCAATCACGTTGCGCTCAATGAGTTTTTCCACGCGCTCAAACCCCAGCATTTCGAATAACGCATCGTAGAGTGGGCGCAGATAAGGATCGACCTTTTGGCTCAAATCACCGGGCAGAAAGCCGAGTTTTTCTCCCGCTTCAACGGCCGGGCGCGTTAACAAAATGCGGCGGATATCTTGGCGCTCGAGCGCATCCACCGCCGCAGCGACTGCCAGATAGGTTTTCCCCGTTCCCGCAGGGCCTACGCCGAAGGTGATATCATGGTCGAGTATGTTGGCGATATACTGCGCCTGATTCGGCGTGCGCGGCTTGATGATGCCACGCTTGGTGCGGATGTTGATCGCCTTGCCAAAATCCGGAACGCTCTCGGCGCTTTGTTCCAGCACGCCCGATTCTTTGATTGCCAGATGAATCTGCTCGGGGTCAATATCCCCTTCCACACCACGCACGGGCGCGGTATCAACATAAAGACGTTGCAGAATATCTGCCGCCGCTTCAATACACAGGCCTTTTCCGACCAGTTTGAATTTATTGTCTCGACGGTTGATTTCGATTCCGAGACGGCGCTCCAACTGTTTGATATTACTATCAAAGTGGCCGCACAGATTGAGCAGGCGTTTATTATCAGCAGGTTCGAGGGCAATCTCTTTTATCGTTACGTTCAAATTATTCCTCTTGGTATATCAACGCTCATCATCATGAGTGATGAGAACAATAAGGTGCGAGATGATGATTGAATTATTTATCGTGAATAGGGAAAGGTGCAAGTGGCAATATGTTCATACCCATCATACTTCAAGTTGCAGATGCGTTGGCTGCGTTCACTCACCCGAATCACTTACCTGAGTAAGCTCATCGGGATTGAGGAATCTCATCCCTGAGATTCCCCCTTCGGGCCAGCGCAAGTGCTGTTCAAAACGTAAACGTTTTGTCCTGCAACTCGAATTATTTAGGGTATATGATGGCACGGGCGGGCGAGTGCATCGCCCGTGCGGATTATCCATCAAGGCTGGTAGAGGCCAACGCCGATATCGTTCTCTTTGCGGGTACGTGCAATTACGGAGGCCGGAGATTCATTGATGCGCAGGCCCATCTGGTCTTCGGTTTTGACAACCACACCGCGCAGCGAATTAGGACGAACGTCGACAATTTCAACATCAACGAACTTACCAATCATATCCGGGGTGCCTTCGAAGTTAACCACACGGTTATTTTCTGTGCGGCCTGACAGTTCCATCACGCTTTTGCGCGATGTACCTTCCACCAGAATGCGTTGGATGCTGCCTAACATACGGCGGCTAAACTGCATCGCTTGCTGGCTGATACGTTCTTGCAGAATATACAGGCGCTGCTTTTTCTCTTCTTCGCTGACATCATCAACCATGTCTGCGGCGGGTGTCCCCGGACGCGCAGAGTAGATAAAGCTAAAGCTCATATCAAAATTGACGTCACCAATCAGTTTCATGGTTTGTTCGAAATCTTCCTGGGTTTCACCGGGGAAGCCGATAATAAAGTCGGAACTGATATGAATATCCGGTCGTGCGCTGCGCAGTTTACGAATGATAGCTTTGTATTCCAGTGCGGTATGGCGGCGCTTCATCATGGTCAGAATACGATCGGAACCGCTCTGCACTGGCAGATGAAGGAAGCTCACCAGTTCAGGCGTATCTTCGTAGACGCTGATGATATCGTCGGTAAACTCAATCGGGTGACTGGTGATAAAGCGGAGACGGTCGATACCGTCTATTGCGGCTACCAGACGCAGCAAATCGGCAAACGAGCAGATGCTGCCATCAAAATTTTCACCACGATAGGCGTTGACGTTTTGACCCAACAGGTTAACTTCGCGTACTCCTTGTGCGGCCAACTGCGCAATTTCGTATAAGACGTCGTCACAGGGGCGGCTGACTTCTTCACCGCGCGTATAAGGCACCACGCAAAATGAGCAGTATTTGTTGCACCCTTCCATGATGGAAACAAACGCTGTCGGCCCTTCGGCACGAGGTTCCGGCAGCCGGTCAAATTTTTCGACTTCCGGGAAGCTGATATCCACCACCGGGCTATGTGTGCCCTGAACGTGGTTAATCATTTCTGGCAGGCGGTGCAGCGTTTGCGGGCCAAAAATCAGATCGACATAGCTGGCGCGTTCACGAATATGCTCACCTTCCTGAGAAGCAACACAACCGCCCACACCAATAATCAGATCGGGATTGTTCTCTTTCAGCGCTCTCCAGCGGCCAAGTTGATGGAAAACTTTTTCCTGTGCCTTTTCACGGATAGAACAGGTATTCAGCAGCAGAACGTCAGCCTCTTCGGCCACCTCGGTCAGCTCATAACCGTGTGTACTTTCCAGCAAGTCAGCCATCTTGGATGAATCGTATTCATTCATCTGACAGCCCCAGGTTTTAATGTGTAGTTTCTTTGTCATCGACTTGTCATTACTCAGTGCGGGTGAAAAAGCGTATTACCAAATCATAGATGCCCGAAAATACGGACGGGGCACGTATTGTAATCTTTTGCTGCGGTTGTGACCAGAGCGCGAAATTTGTTGAGCGTTTTTTTGCAGAGTCAACGCGGTTGTCGAAAATCCAGTACACTGTGCCTATCAGTCACACAGTTTGAGTCGGTTTAGGCACGATGAACGGAATAAATCAACGGTATGATGCCATCGTGGTCGGTGGCGGGATGGTCGGTGCCGCAGTCGCGCTCGTGCTCGCGCGCAACGGTTTTAAGGTCGCGGTGTTGGAGCAGGCTGCTCCCGCCGCCTTTATGGACGACAGTGCGCCGGATATTCGGGTTTCAGCGCTGGGATATGCGTCTGTTTCACTGTTAAAGTCGTTGGGTGCATGGTCGGGCGTTGAGCAGATGCGCTGTGCGCCTTATCGCCGGTTGGAAACCTGGGAATGGGATGATGCACGCGTTGCCTTTAGCGCCGCCGACCTGCACCTGCCCGAATTGGGGTTTATGGTGGAAAACCAGGTATTGCAACTGGCATTGTGGCAATGCCTGGCTGAGCAGCAGCGGTGTGATATTCGTTGCCCCGCGCAGATATGCAGCATGGTTCGCACGCCTGCGTGCTGGCAGATCGCGCTGGATAGCGGTGAGACATTGAGTGCGCCTTTGGTTCTCGGCGCGGATGGCGCGAACTCGCGCGTGCGCCAGTGGGCGGGGATCGGCATCAATGGATGGCAGTATCGGCAATCGTGTATGTTGATTGCCGTGGATACCCAGCAACCTCAGCAGGATTGTACCTGGCAGCAGTTTACGCCTCAGGGGCCGCGTGCATTTCTACCGCTGTTTGGATCATGGGGCGCGTTGGCGTGGTATGACAGCCCGCGCCGTATTCGTCAGCTTCAATCACTGTCGTTGCCACAGTTGGATAACGCGATTGCAGAAACTTTCCCCAGGCGTTTGGGGCCCGTGAAGTCGGTTGCCGCCGGGGCGTTTCCACTGGTGTGTCGTCATGCACAACGCTATGTGGCTGAAGGGGTCGCCTTGGTGGGGGATGCCGCCCATACCATTAATCCACTAGCCGGGCAGGGCGTGAATCTCGGCTATCGTGACGCGGACGCGTTGATTGATGTTGTGACTGGCGCCCGGGATGCAGGGGAGTGCTGGTACAGTGAAGCCGTTTTGCTGCGTTATCAGCGTCGGCGTAAGGCTGATAATCTGTTAATGCAAAATGGTATGGACCTGTTTTATAACGCGTTCAGTAATCGTTTGCCGCCATTGACCTTTGCCCGAAACATGGCATTGCTGGCTGCTGAGCGCGCAGGACGTCTTAAAACGCTGGCGCTGAAATATGCCATCGGTGTGTAACCTGTTGGTGTTAGTGTGGTGACGGTTGTCGATTTCTAAGGCGCTCAGGCGCAATTTTTTAAGGTAGCGGTTGTTTATGACGTATCTGTTTCTTTCTCTCGCCATTGTAGCGGAAGTGATCGCCACCTCGGCGCTAAAACTTTCGGATGGCTTTAGTCGTTTAATGCCCAGTATTATTACTGTGATCTTTTATGGCGTGTCGTTTTATTGCCTTTCTCTGACGATGCGCACGTTGCCGACTGGCATCATTTATGCCATCTGGTCTGGGGTTGGGATTGTGCTGATTGCCACGGTGAGCTGGCTATTTTACGGCCAGAAGCTCGATTTGCCTGCGATACTGGGGATGTTGCTGATTATCTTGGGTGTGATTGTGATTAACCTGTTTTCCAAGTCGGTGGCGCATTGAAACGGTATCTTTGATAGGCGAACCGAAGTGCTCTTCGTTTGTTGACTCGCGTTTTAATGTTCTCGCTATGATCGTCTCCCTGGTCGTGTTGTCATTGGCCGATGGAGAAGGTAGGCTCAATGTGTTAGTAACGATTGTCGCGCTGTTCTGAGGACACCAACGTTTGCTAGAATAAAAAACCTACTTCGATGTTGGTTTTTTTTGCCTGTTTACTGTGCGTTTATTGTGTTCTAAGGCCACCGGGTTACCGCCCGGTGGCCTTTAATCGTTTATTGAATAATGGATAAAAGCAAACAGGGCGACGTCTTTCGACTGTCGCCCTGTTTCTCGCTGTATTACCAGCGTTTTTTTGGCTGGGGTACGAGGATTCGAACCTCGGAATGGTGGAATCAGAATCCACTGCCTTACCGCTTGGCGATACCCCAACAACGTGCAATCCGATGCTGCATTAAGGTGGCTGGGGTACCTGGATTCGAACCAGGGAATGCCGGTATCAAAAACCGGTGCCTTACCGCTTGGCGATACCCCAATACCCTAACATGCCTTGTTGCTTAACAACCGTGAAGGAATGATGCGGGAGGCGAGACTTGAACTCGCACACCTTGCGGCGCCAGAACCTAAATCTGGTGCGTCTACCAATTTCGCCACTCCCGCAAGAAAAGATGGTGGCTACGACGGGAATCGAACCTGTGACCCCAGCATTATGAGTGCTGTGCTCTAACCAGCTGAGCTACGTAGCCATCTTTTCCGCGTCACCTTCATCGGCGTTGCGGGGCGCATTATGCGTAGTTGGCCGAATTGCGTCAACACATTTTTTCCCTAAAAACGCCTGTGACGGTTCGTTTGTTTGGGTTGTGAACAGTATGATGAGAAAAGCGACAATAAAACAGGTTTTCCTGCGACAAAAGTAAAAAAACGGGCCCATAAAGGGCCCGTTTTCATTCGAGATAATCACCATAAGGCAATGTTCTATAACGGCTACGCTCAGTACGCTGATTGGTGAACGCCAACCGCACGACCTGATGGATCGTCCATCTTTTTGAAGGATTCATCCCATTCGATCGCTTTTGCCGAAGAACAGGCAACAGAAGGGCCTCCAGGCACGCATTCTGCGGCGCTTGGTACCGGGAACAGCTCTTCGAAGATTTCACGGTACAGGTAGCCTTCTTTGGACGTTGGCGTGTTGTACGGGAAACGGAAGTGAACGGTTTCCAGTTGCTGGTCAGAAACCTGTTTTGCCGCCACCTCTTTCAACGTGTCGATCCAGCTATACCCTACGCCATCAGAGAACTGCTCTTTCTGACGCCAGGCGACGCTGTGCGGCAGGTAGGATTCAAAACATTCACGCAGAATGTGTTTCTCCATTTTCCCGTTGCCACACATTTTATCTTGAGGGTTGATGCGCATTGCCACATCCAGGAATTTTTTATCCAGGAACGGCACACGCGCTTCCACGCCCCAGGCAGACATGGCCTTGTTGGCACGCGCGCAATCGTATTGATGCAGCGCGAGCAGTTTACGTACCGTTTCTTCGTGCAGCTCTTTGGCGTTAGGCGCTTTGTGGAAGTACAGGTAACCACCGAACACTTCATCAGAGCCTTCACCGAACAGCACCATTTTGATTCCCATCTCTTTGATTTTACGTGACATCAGATACATCGGGGTAGACGCACGAATGGTGGTTACGTCATAGGTTTCGATGTGATAAATCACATCGCGAATGGCATCCAGCCCTTCTTGCACGGTGAAATGAATTTCGTGGTGCACGGTGCCCAGATGTCGGCCACTTCTTGCGCGGCTTTCAGATCCGGTGCACCTTCCAGGCCAACGGCGAAAGAGTGCAGTTGCGGCCACCAGGCTTCGCTGCGCTCGTCGTCTTCCACACGGCGTGCGGCAAATTTCTTGGTGATCGCGGAAATGACGGAAGAGTCCAGGCTGCCAGAAAGCAGTACGCCGTAAGGCACATCGGACATCAGGTGGCTTTTCACCGATTCTTCCAACGCTTCACGCAGCGCTTCTTTGTCGGTTACGTTGTCTTTGACGGCATCGTAGTCGAACCAGTCACGACGGTAGTATTCGCGAATTTCGCCGTCTTTGCTCCACAGGTAGCTGCCTGCCGGGAATTCCTTGATGGTGCGGCATACCGGCACCAGCGCTTTCATTTCCGAGGCCACGTACAGGTTGCCGTGTTCGTCGTAACCCATATACAGCGGGATAATGCCCAACTGGTCACGACCAATCAGGTAAGCGTCTTTTTCACTGTCATACAGGGCAAAAGCGAACATGCCGCGCAGGTCATCTAAGAATTCTGGCCCTTTTCCTGGTACAGTGCCAGAATGACTTCGCAGTCAGAACCGGTCTGGAAGGCATAACGGTCGACGTACTGCTGGCGTAATGCTTGATGGTTATAGATTTCACCGTTGACAGCCAGAATATGAGTGTGTGCCTGGTTGTAGAGCGGTTGGGCACCGGTGTTGACGTCAACGATGGAGAGACGTTCGTGGGCCAAAATCGCTTTTTCATTGGCATAAATACCAGACCAGTCCGGGCCGCGGTGGCGCATCAGTCGAGACAACTCCAGCGCTTTTTTACGCAATTCAACCGGATCGGTTTTGATATCCAACACACCAAAAATAGAACACATAAAGAACTCCCTCTTGCTCACCTGTCTGAAGTGAAATAACACGGTTAGGGCGTCAGCAACCTTGAGTGGGACAATGCCACAACGGTTAGCGTTGCCTTCTGCTGTACCAATGACAATGATTTAGCATCAAAATGCCACTTGAATTCAATATCATTTAATGAAAAAAGCCTTTGGCATGTATTTTATTCAATGCGAAAGGCTTATTTATGAAAAAATGATAATCAGTGTCGCTATTGAGGGCGAATTTTTGCAGATTTCATAATCCCGCAAACGTCCACCATCAAGAGGGTTCCAATAAATGCTGCAACAGCACACCGTTAAGCATGGCGCGTTTTACCAGCGCAAAAGCCCCAATGGGAGAGAGGTGGTTCAATGTGGAGACTTCAATCGGCAGGTGCTGACGAAATTCTTTCAGCACCTGGGGGTTGACGCAGCGTTGAATGGCGGGCAGCAAAATTTTCTCGGCATCGGTGATTTCACCCGCAATCACTACCTTTTGCGGATTGAACAGGTTGATGGCGATGGCAAGCGCTTTGCCTAAATATTTACCTGCATGCTCGAGCACATCTTGTGCCAGCGTATCACCCCGGTTAGCAGCTTTGCAGATGGCGGTGATGGTGCACTCTTCACGTGTCAGTTTGCTGCTGAACCCTTGCGACAGAAGATGAGCGACACGTTGCTCTATCGCACCGTTGGATACCACCGTTTCCAGACAGCCAAAGTTGCCGCAGTGGCAGCGTTCGCCAAGGGGGTCGATTTGAATATGCCCGATTTCGCCCACGTTGCCGTTGCTACCGAGGAATATTTGCCCGTTGACCAAAATGCCCGCACCGGTGCCACGGTGAACGCGGACCAGGATTGAGTCTGGGTAGTCGTGAGTTGCACCAAAATAGTGTTCAGCCAGCGCCAGGCTGCGAATATCATGGCCGACAAAGCACGTGACCTTGAAGCGCTGTTGTAGCAACTGTACCAGCGGCCAGTTATCGACGCTAATATGCGGCATGTAATGCACCATTCCCGCCGAGGGATCGACCAAGCCGGGGAGCACGACCGAGATAGCGATCAGTTCCCGAATACGGCGTTGATTGATGGCGATAAAGTCTCTGATCGCGTCAAACAGCGAGGCTTCCAGCGTATCCTGTGTACTTTCTGTCAACGGGTAGTGGGCATCGCTAAGCGATTTACCCTGAAGATCGTAGAGCGCAATCGTGGCACCATGGCGGCCCAGACGCACTGCGATCGCGTGAAAAGGCCGTGTTTCACAAATGATGGAAATGGCACGCCGTCCGCCGGTAGAGGCCTGTTGGTCAACTTCTTTTATCAACCCGCGTTCCAACAACTGACGCGTGATTTTCGTGACGCTGGCAGGGGCCAACTGACTGAATTCGGCTATCTGAATGCGGGAAATGGGGCCTTGTTGATCAATCAGACGATAGACAACGGCACTATTTAACTGCTTGACCAGATCAACATTCCCTATTTGTGCTTGTCCGCCTGTCGTCATTCTTGAACGCTCGCTTATCTTTTCGGCCTCGTTTTATATCCCCCTACCTCAGATAGCCTAAGCGTTTGCTACACGTGTTATCGCGTATAGACGCTATTGCCATTCACGAAGGTATGAAGGACGTGGTACCCATAATCAAATACTGTCAGGTTGGCGATTTTTCCACTTTCGATACTGCCTAACCGATCGTCCAGATGCATGGCGCGCGCTGGGTAAAGGGTTGCCATGCGCAGCGCTTCATCTAGCGCAATACCGACATATTTCACGCTGTTCTTGACGGCATCGATCATCGTCAGTGCCGAACCGCTCAGCGTGCCGTTATCATCCACGCACAACCCATCACGGTAGTATATGGTTTTACCGGCAAAAGTGAACCTATCGATATCAGCACCTGCCGGGGCCGTGGCATCGGTGACCAGCACGAGTTTCTCACCTTTGATCCGTTTGCTGTTGCGGATATTGGCCCAATCAACGTGCATGCCGTCGGCAATGATGCCGCAGTAGATCTCTGGTGCGTCATAAATAGCGCCCACCAAACCCGGCTCGCGTCCGCTAATATACGGCATGGCATTAAACAGGTGTGTGGCAAAGTGAATACCGGCAGCAAACCCGCGTTTCGCTTCCTGCCAGGTGGCATTGGAATGTCCGGCCGAAACCACGATCCCTGCCTGGCTAAGCTGTCGAATCATGGCGTGTGGCACCTTTTCCGGTGCGAGCGTGATTTGGCCAATCACATCCGCATTGGCACAAAGATAGTCAACCAGCTGTTGCTCTGGCGCACGGATCAGACGGGCATCGTGCGTACCTTTTTTCACCACATTCAGCCACGGTCCTTCAATATGCAGGCCGAGTGCCTGATTGGCGTGTAACGCGAGATAAGCGCGCAGGGTTTCAACCGCGTGCTTGATAAAGGCATCACTGGAGGTGATAAGCGTAGGGAGAAAACTGGTGCAGCCAGAGCGTTGATTGGCCTGCTGCATGGTTTCTAGCGTGGCAATGGAAATGGCATCAAGGCTGTCATTGAACTGGACGCCACCGCAGCCGTTAAGCTGTAAATCGATAAAGCCGGGGGCCACCGAGGCACCATTCAGATCGTGGCGTGGCAGGGTGTCGGGAAGATCGGATTCGGGGCACACGCTTTCGATCGTGTCATCGTTGATAACGATAGCATGGTCATCCAGTATTTGGTGCCCGGTATAGATACGACAATGGGTTAACGCATACATCTTGAACTCCCGGCTTACAGATTAAAGACCGATAATGCTTTCAGCTTCCAACTCGTGGAAGTATTTCACGGTTTTTACTTTCAACTCCATGGTAGAGGGCTCATCGCAAACAATGATTGCCTTGGCATGCAGTTGCAGACAACTGATGGTCCACATGTGATTTACATTGCCCTCTACGGCTGCCTGTAACGCTTGTGCCTTGTTACGGCCAGACACCAAAATCATCACTTCCTCAGCATCTAACAGGGTGCCGACGCCGACGGTAAGCGCATATTTGGGAACCTGAGACACATCACCCTCGAAGAAACGGGAATTAGCGGTGCGGGTCTCTTCGGTCAACGTCTTGATCCGCGTACGGGAGGCTAAGGATGAGGCGGGTTCATTAAACGCAATATGCCCGTCATTACCTACCCCCCCCATAAACAGGTGAATCTTGCCATAGGAGGCCATTTTATCTTCATAGCGTTGGCATTCGACCACCACATCTGGAGCGTTACCGTTCAACAGGTTAATATTTTCCTGAGTAATATCAACGTGATTGAAGAAATTCTCATACATGAACGTGTGATAACTTTGCGGATGTGCGGCTGGCAGACCGACATATTCATCCATATTAAATGTCACCACGTGCTTAAAACTGACCAGCCCCGCGTTGTGCATCACGATAAGCGCTTTATAGGCTTCTAACGGTGAGCTGCCTGTTGGCAGGCCTAACACAAAAGGGCGCTCAGCGCTGGGGTTAAAGGCATTGATGCGCTGCACAATGTGTCGCGCCGCCCATTTGCCTACCTGTTCTGATGTGATTACGGGAATAAGTTTCATACATAAATCTCCGGATAAGCGTTCCAAAACCAGTGAACCGATTTGCTACTGTCTGGATGATAAAAATAGGTTATTAGTTAGTCTAGCCTGTTTTTTTTATCTTGAAATAAGATCGGGCGATTGATAGGTATAATGATTTGATATGCGGGTGTTTTGCGCGTTATGTCACAAAATGTCAGGGTTTAATTTGCGTAGCGAATTATTTTTTTACACTTCAAGCACAAGCCGCCTGGTATGGGATGACTGCTGTGAATGGGTTTAACGGGCAGTTTGGTATCCCCTGGCGGGAGAGAGAGGATAATGTGAGTGTTCTTAGCTATTTGCAAAGGGTAGGCCGAGCGCTGATGGTGCCAGTGGCGACGTTGCCAGCCGCAGCGATTCTCATGGGGATAGGGTACTGGATCGATCCCAATGGTTAGGGGAGTGAGAGTGCGCTGGCAGCGTTGCTGATCAAATCCGGTGCCGCAATCATTGAAAACATGGGCGTGCTGTTTGCGGTAGGCATCGCTTATGGTATGTCCAAGGATAAAGATGGGGCGGCAGCGTTAACCGGGTTCGTCGGTTTTCTGGTGCTGACCAGACCCTGTACACGATTCTGTGTAAATGCCTTTTCTCAGTAGTGACCGTCCAGACGATCACCGAACTCGATAATAAAGCGGCTCATAGCCATACGCCAGTCCCTCAGCGGCATCGTCCATTTTTGT
>NZ_JBPETA010000094.1:0-12021 GCF_051710365.1 Symbiopectobacterium sp.
GATTGTTAGTATGAATCATGAGAGTTACCTCGTGTTTTGTATAAGGATTGGACACCCATATCAAAACCGGTAACTCTCAACCTTGCAAGGTCCAGTGTCAGATCAAGTCGCGACTAATACAGATAAAAATATAATAACCGTCAATGTGTGAGGCTACCCCCTCAATCGCATTGACCATGCGGTACTTCGTTCCCCACTTTTCCAACGTAAAAATTTCGGTTGGGTCGTAAGGCAATTGCACCGTTTTACCTTTGACGATGGTGTGCTGAGACGCCAGGGTGACGTTCAACCTCAGATGTAAACTCTCTAGCGCATCTTGTAATGTGGTTCCATCTTTGGCGATCACATGATTTAACGTGGCCCGTATCCCCGCCGTTATGCACCATGGGGATTTCTGCACCGCAGGGACCGGCTTTCGTTTACAGTAATGTGTATTAGTCACAGAGACGATTTTACGTATCAGGCTGTTCAAAGATATGCGTCGCAAGTAATGATCCCTGACCACGGCCCATCTGCCTGAAACACCAGAAAGGCTCACGATATGAACCGCAATGCCTGACATCATAGGAGGGGTCACTTGTGACCCTTTGTCACGTCATCATCACTTTGCCTTTCCTGAGGCGATCGCGTTAATGGACCGCACCAGCGCTGTGCCAGCGTACAAGCCAGCACTACCAACACCCAACTCATCAGGGTCGCCGCGATCAAATCCTGCGGCCAGTGCATGCCCAACGCCAAACGACTGACCATCACCCCCGACGCCCACACCATCAATACCACCACGGTTTTATAGTGCCGCCGCGCCCACAACAACCCTACCGCCAGCAACGCCCAGGTTGCCGCGAACAGGGTATGTCCTGACGGGAAGGCGAAACCCGTTTCAAATTGCCAATGGGCGCGCAGCCATTCAGGTATCTGCGTCTGCGCGCTCAGTTGTTCCGCCACCAGCCGCGCGCGCTCGGGGCGCGGCAAAGAATAGAAATAGCGTTCATCGACCTGATACGCTTTTTCCAACCAGACCACAAAGGGGCGCGGCTCCTGAAGCCGCTCTTTAATTAACGACTTCAGGCCCTGACCTACCAGTACAGTCAGTGCCATGATTGCCAGCACGCCCAGGGCCGGTTTGAAACGAAAACGTAAGCACCACAGAAACCAGAGCACCAACAGCGCGCTGGTCACTATCCCCCAGGGGCGCGTCACTGTTTCCGTGACCCAGAACAGTCCGCGCAGCCAAAGTCCCTGTGTTTCGGGTTGCCATTGCCAGCCGCTCAACCCTACGGCAACGGGCAATATCAGCAAAATTCCCGCACCGAGGGCAGTGCGTTTGGCAATGTCGTACATAGCTTCCCCTGTTTCACCTTTCACTCACAAACGCTGAAAAACACGGTTAAAGAGTGGGTGTAAATCGCAAATTATTCATAAATTTATCACGAAATCTCCCCGCCTTCGTCAATGGAACGTAAACTACTCCATCGTTATGTCAGTACCTGTGCTGCTGTACAGGCATCGTGTTGTGATAAAAACCGGATGAACACATGCAGAGCACTTGCATGCTTTGCGTTTGGTTTTATTCCGCAATGGCGTTTTTACTGGTTAATTGCGTTATCCGGCAGTAGGATATGCGCAATCTTTTTGTGTTGGAGATGTAAAATGCAGCTTAAACGGGTGGCCGAAGCAAAATTACCCACCCCCTGGGGCGATTTCCTCATGGTAGGATTCGAAGAGTTAGCCACAGGACACGATCACCTCGCGCTGGTTTTCGGTGATATCTCCGGTCCAGCGCCTGTTCTGGCACGTGTCCATTCCGAATGTTTAACCGGTGATGCATTGTTCAGCTTGCGCTGCGATTGCGGATTCCAACTGGAAGCCGCATTGTGCCATATTGCTGAAGAGGGGCGTGGTGTGCTGCTCTATCACCGACAAGAAGGGCGTAATATCGGCTTGTTGAACAAGATTCGCGCCTATGCGTTACAAGATCTGGGGGCCGATACCGTCGAAGCAAATCATCAACTCGGGTTTGCGGCCGATGAGCGCGATTTCACGCTATGTGCGGATATGTTCAAGCTGTTGGGCGTGAATGAAGTACGTTTGCTGACCAACAATCCGCAAAAAGTAAAAATCCTCAATGATGCAGGCATCAACATTGTTGAACGAGTGCCGTTAGTCGTGGGACGCAACCCTAAAAATGAGCGCTATCTGGCAACCAAAGCAGCCAAAATGGGCCATATGTTGGATCTCCCTCCGCGTTAATGTGTGTCTATAGCGACTTGCCGCTATCAACAACACGCTGACGTTGCTATCGGGGCCTTCGGGCCCCGATATTTCCGCCTACTGCTCATCACAACATCTTGCGAATGACGTAGTGCAAAATACCGCCGTGCTGATAATAGGTCAGCTCATTACGGGTATCGCGATACGGCATCGAGTTTGAATAACCTGCGCGTGTCCCTGACTGTCCGTGAGGGTGACGTCCACCGTAGCACCCGGCGTCAAGGCTTGCAGGCCCGCTATCGAGATACGCTCTTCACCCGCCAGCCCTAAGGTTTTACGCGTCACGCCGGGGGCAAACTCCAGCGGTAAAATCCCCATGCCAATCAAGTTGGAGAGGTGGATGCGCTCAAACGACTCCGCAATCACCACTCTGACCCCGAGCAACCGCGGCCCTTTTGCCGCCCAGTCGCGGCTGGAACCCGAGCCGTACTCTTTTTTCCGGCAATCAACGCCAACGCTACCTGTTCATCCTGATAGCACATAGCCGCATCGTAAATGGCCATAACGTTTTGTGAGGGGATATGCCGCGTGTAGCCCCCTTCCGTGCCCGGCACCATCTCATTGCGGATGCGTACATTGGCGAATGTGCCGCGCATCATCACCTCATGGTTACCCCGACGTGAACCGTAGGAGTTAAAATCCTCCACGCTGACCCCGCGATCGAGCAGGTAACGGCCCGCCGGGCTCTCTTTTTTGATGCTGCCCGCAGGAGAAATATGGTCGGTGGTAACCGAATCCCCCAGCAGAGCAAGAATTCGCGCCCCGTGAATATCCTGTATCGGATCGGGGTCTTTGCCCATGATGGTAAAAAACGGGGTTTCACGAATATAGGTAGAATCCTGCGGCCATTTGTAGGTGGGGTTATCCCCTACGTCTATCGCCTGCCACTCGGGCGTACCTTCAAAAACAGCAGCGTACTCTTTATGAAACAGGTCAACGCTGACATGCTGCACCGCGTCGGAAACTTCCTTCTCCGAGGGCCAGATATCTTTCAAGAACACTGGTTCACCATTGTGCCCTACGCCCAGCGGATCGCGGGTCAAATCGAGCGTCATATTGCCCGCCAATGCATAAGCGACCACCAACGGCGGCGAAGCCAGCCAATTGGTTTTCACCAGCGGGTGGATGCGTCCCTCAAAGTTACGGTTGCCCGAGAGAACGGCACCAACCGTCAAGTCGGCGGCTTTAATCGCCTGTTCTATTGGTTCCGGCAATGGCCCTGAGTTACCAATACAGGTGGTACAGCCGCCATACCCTACCAGTTGAAACCCCAGCGCATCGAGATAAGGCATTAATCCCGCTTTGGCGAAATAATCTGGAACCACTTTGGAACCAGGTGCCAGCGAGGTCTTCACCCAAGGTTTACGTCGCAGGCCGCGCTCTACCGCGTGCTTTGCCAACAACCCCGCAGCCATCAACACGCTAGGATTGGAGGTATTGGTGCATGAGGTGATCGCCGCAATCACGACAGCTCCCTGCCGTAGCGAGAAGGTTTCATCCGCCCATGTCACGTCAACCGCGTCTGCCTCCGCTTTGCCACTGCTGACACCCAGTTCGCGGCTGGCGGTAAACGCGGCGGGCACCTGTGCCAACGCGACGCGATCCTGTGGGCGCTTTGGCACCGCCAGACTGGTTTCCACCGTCCCCATATCCAACGCCAGCTGACTGGTAAAACGGGGTTCGTCCCCGGGATGCCGCCACAAGCCCTGCGCTTTGCTGTAAACTTCTACCAGCGCTATCTGTTCGTCGCTGCGGTTGGTTAAGCGCAAATAGGCCAGAGTGACATCGTCGATGGGGAAAAAGCCGCAGGTGGCACCATATTCGGGTGCCATGTTGGCAATGGTTGCCCGGTCCGCCAGGGCCAGGTTGTCCAGTCCATCGCCGTAAAATTCAACAAATTTTCCGACAACGCCGTGCTTACGCAGCATTTGCGTAACGGTAAGCACCAGGTCGGTTGCCGTGATCCCCTCCCCCAGCTTTCCGCTGAGTTTGAAACCCACCACATCCGGCAACAACATCGAAACCGGTTGTCCTAACATGGCGGCTTCGGCTTCAATACCACCAACGCCCCACCCCGGTACACCTAACCCGTTGATCATGGTGGTATGTGAATCAGTACCAACCAGCGTGTCAGGATAGGCGATAGTTTTGTCCTCTACGGTTTCACACCACACGGCGTTAGCCAAATACTCCAGATTGACCTGATGGCAAATGCCAGTGCCCGGTGGCACCACACGGAAATGACGAAACGCCTTTTGCCCCCAGCGTAAAAACTGGTAACGCTCATGGTTACGCGTCATCTCAAGCCGCGTGTTTTCTACCAGCGCCTGCGGATTGCCAAAATGGTCAACCGTCACCGAATGATCTATCACCAGATCGACGGGTGAAAGTGGATTCACCCTGTTAACCTCTCCCCCCAGACGGTGCACTGCATTGCGCATTGCCGCCAAATCCACCACGGCAGGTACGCCGGTAAAATCCTGCATCAGCACGCGTGAAGGACGGTATGCAATTTCGCGATCCGAATGGCCGTGTTCCAACCACGCGGATACCGCGTCGAGATCCGCTTGTTGCACCGTCTCGCCATCGAGATAACGCAACAAGTTCTCCAGCAGCACGGCCAGAGACTTCGGTAATTTTTTTAATGAGCCTAACGATTTTTCAGCCTGTGACAGGCTGTAGTAGTGATAAGTCTGTTGCCGGACATTGAGCCTATCCAGATAGGCGTTGTGTAGCGCCTGTGACATGCTGCCTCCCAATGGCTTGACAGGTTATCGATATTATTGCACCGCCATGTCACAGGAGAGAGAGATATCCCGCTGCTTCATACGGTCTTGTTTAAAGATAACACAAACAAAAAATAACGTTTTAGTAACAAGGAGATTATTCAGCTATCACTGCAATCATCGTTATAAATCGGGCGTTTCTGACACATTCAGGCAAAAGCGAGTACAAATGCGTAAAAACATCGTTTACTTATTGTCAGTAATATGAATTTTTTATATCACAATCTAATTGCGAGTGATCGCACACCTTGTTGAATTGATTTCGGGCACGATAGAGGGTGGTTGGGGCGTTTGAAACACACCACGGTCTGGCGCATTACTTTGTGGAAAGGGTCTTCCGCTCTCCATGTCTTAATCTAATGATAAGAAGGAGTTGTTCATGAAGTTGTATTATACAGCAGGAAGTTGTTCTCTTTTTCCCCACATTGTTTTACGCGAGGCCGGTCAAGATTTCACGTTAGAAAGTGTCGATATTAAAAAGAAAAAAACGGCTGGCGGTAAGGATTTTACGGCTATCAACCCGAAAGGGATGGTGCCGGTACTTCAATTGGATGATGGTACGGTGCTCACGGAAGGCGTCGCCATCGCGCAGTACATTGCGGATAAAGTGCCCGAATCCAACCTGATTGCACCGATAGGCACCATGGCGCGTTATCACTGTGTTGAGTGGCTCAACTATATTTCCGCCGAACTGCACAAAACGTTTACCCCCATTTTTCGTCCAGGCACACCAGAAACCTACAAGGAACTGCTACAGGAATACCTTCAGGTTCGTTTCCGCTATATCAACATCGTGCTCAGTGAACAAAACTATCTGGTGGGAAATCGTTTTTCCGTCGCGGATGCATATCTGTTTACCGTGATGCGGTGGGCGCAGTCGTTAAAGCTCGATATGTTCCGCTATCCGGCGCTGGCTGCTTATCTCGACCATATTGCAGAACGCCCGGCAGTATTGACGGCATTGAAGGTTGAACGATTGAAAGGGTAAGAGAGAGTGCGGCACCCAAGGATGCCGCCTAACGCGCCATTAACCGAGGCGTTCCGCCTGAAAATGATGGCGTGGGTTGGCAATGCCATCTTGTGCCGCCACCAATTGCAGTTCGTACTCGTCCATCTCCTTGGTCACCAGCATCACTTCATATACCGCTGCCGTGGTGTGCTCCAGCGCCTTATCTAACGCAACGCCTTTGAGCAGGTTCACCAGTAACAGGCCGCTGGTCAAATCACCTACACCAACAGGCTGACGTTCGAATTCCACCAGCGGACGGCGGATATGCCAGGCGTCAGTAGGCGTAACCAGCGTCAGCACGGCGTGCTGAGCGGCTGAGGTGTTTAACTAACACGATTTTCGGTCCGCGTTCACAGAGCTGACGCGCTGCGGCAACGGCCTCATCCACATTGTGCACCGTCACACCAGCCAGAAGTTCCAGTTCCGGCAGGTTCGGCGCAATCACATCGGCTGCCAGCAGCGACTGGTTACAGTGGAAACCCGAAACACCGGGTGCCACAAAACAACCTTTCTCGGGCGTGCCCATCACCGGATCGCAAAAATAGATCGCCTGCGGATTCGCCGCTTTAACCTGAAACCTGACGGACGATATCCAGAATGCTGGCGCCCTGCTCGGGGGAACCGATATAGCCACTCAGCACCGCATCGCAGCGCGCCAGTCTGTCAATATTGGCAATCCCCTGCACAATGTCGGTCAAATGACTGGCGTCCATCACACTGCCGGTCCACTGCCCATACTGCGTATGATTGGAGAATTGCACCGTATTGAGCGGACAAACGTTTGCGCCCATACGCCGCATCGGAAACTCTGCGGCACTGTTCCCTGCATGTCCAAAAACCACATTGGACTGAATAGAAAGAATGTTTTTTATTTATCAACAACCTGACCTTGCTTATCACTGACCTCGGAGTATTACCAAGAATAAAAGGTAGCCTTCGCTCCCTTGTGCATGCTGTTTCCTTATGCCGTCCAACAAATCAGGCAGTAGTGCTTTTTACCACGGCGTAGCAACGTATAGCGGTCAAACAGACGATCGCTGTCCGCGAAGGCATACTCAGGATTAGACTGTTTTTCGCCGTTAATAGTCACCGCATTTGAGGCGATCATGGTACGCGCCTGACCACGAGAAGGGACCAGTTCAGCCGTTACCAACGCCTGCTGCAAGTCAGCATCACGCCCCAGTTCAATAACAGGCATGCCATCCTGTGCCAACTGGGCAAAGTCATTCTCTGTCAGCGCATTCAGTGCACCTGAGAACAGGCTCTGAGTAATGCGCTGCGCCGCTTGCAGCCCCTCTTCGCCGTGCACCATACGCGTGACGTTTTCTGCCAGCACATACTGGGCGCGTGGCGCCTTGCCTCTGTTTTTGTCCTCTTCTTCCAGCGCCGTAATTTCTTCAATGCTGAGGAAGGTAAAGAACTTCAGGAAGCGATAAACATCCGCATCGGCGGTGTTGATCCAAAATTGGTAGAATTTGTACGGGCTGGTTTTCTTGGCATCCAACCAGACTGCGCCGCCTTCAGTTTTACCAAATTTGGTACCTTCTGATTTGGTGATCAACGGAACAGTCAGGCCGAACACCGTATTCTGGTGCAAGCGACGGGTCAGATCGATCCCGGAGGTAATATTACCCCATTGGTCAGAGCCGCCGATCTGCAACGCAACGCCATATTTTTCGTTCAACGCCGCGAAATCATATCCTTGCAACAGGTTGTAAGAAAACTCGGTAAAAGAGATACCCACATCATCACGGTTCAAACGCTGTTTCACCGCTTCGCGGTTAATCATCTGGTTAACAGAGAAGTGCTTACCGATATCGCGCAGGAAAGTCAGCACGTTCATGCCTCCGAACCAGTCATAGTTGTTCGCCATGACAGCGCTATTGTCGCCGCAATCAAAATCCAGGAACGGCGACACCTGATCGCGAATCTTCTCAACCCACTCGCCCACGGTTTCGCTGGTATTGAGTTTACGCTCTGTGGCTTTAAAGCTCGGATCGCCGATAAGTCCAGTGGCTCCACCGACCAATGCCACGGGCTTGTGTCCCGCAAGCTGAAAGCGACGCAGGCACAACAGCGGCACCAGATGCCCCAAATGCAAGCTGTCAGCGGTCGGATCGAAACCGCAATACAGTGCAATTGGCCCCTGCGCCAGCTGCTCTGCTAACGCGTTTTCGTCCGTTACCTGAGCAACCAGGCCCCGCTCTTGCAATTGTTGAATCAGGTTACCACTCGCCATCAATAGCTCCATTTTCGTAAAATAAACGATGTTTAAAAAACCGTATTCCAAGGGAAATAACGTAACGTCATAGAATAAAGTGCCCCCGAGGGGAGCGCCAGTATTTAAAGGGGATATTTGCTACAATTCGCAGCACTTAAGGTGCCAGACGATCGATTTGCCAGTTATCACCGTCGCGCTGGTAGAGAAAGCGGTCATGCAGGCGATGCGCCCCGCCCTGCCAAAATTCGACAGTATCAATGACCACGCGGTATCCGCCCCAAAAGCTCGGTAACGGCACCTCGCCTTTCATGAATTTTTGTTTCAGTTCTAAAAACTTGCTTTCCAGCACGCCACGGGCCGATATGCGGCTCGATTGTTGTGAAACCCAAGCGCCTATCTGGCTCTCTTTCGGTCGGCTGTGGAAATATTTCAACACCTCGATGGTGGATAAACGTTCAGCATGCCCCGTCACAATCACCTGACGATCCAGGCTGTGCCAGGGAAACAGTAAACTGATACGCGAATTCAGCGCCAGATGCTGTGCCTTGCGACTGCCCAGATTGGTGTAAAACACCATACCTTGCTCATCGACGTGTTTGAGCAACACGATGCGCTGGTATGGTTGGCCCTGCTCATCGACGGTAGCAACGCACATCGCGGTAGGATCGGACAGGCGCGCATCGCATGCCTGCTTGAGCCACTTATCAAACAAACCGAGTGGGTTGGCGGTCAATTCATTGCGGCGTAAACCGCCACGGGTATATTCGCGTCTGACGTCCGCAATTTCATCTTCGGTCGGAAATGCGGCGGAGGGAAGTGAAGTGTTGTCCTGTGTCATAACATCCTGCTGTGGTGTGTCGGGACGAAAATCATCATTCCATTCTGCGCCCACAGCGGGAAAATCTCAATGTCAAGGCGCATTCTGTAGGAGGCAATCATCCGCAATGATGTGTCCGCTACGCTCGATAAAGGCGCGTTCCCCCTTGCTCCAGAAGGTATACCGGTTATTACTGTATTTGGTGCCTGAGGCAGAAACCACCTGCGGAAGTTGCAGGCGCTCGCCATCCAGCAGGAAATGCACTTCCGCAGGCTGGATATCCTGTTTCAGCGTCACGGTGAGCGGCAGGGTGCCACACTGATAATGCAGCGTTTTTACCGGTGCCTGCCGGTTAAAACCGCTACAGCCGGACAGAATCATAAGCCCTAACAGCACGCCAGCGCGGCCCGATAGCAGTATTTTCATTGTTACGTTCCCGTTGTTACCTGTCTTAAAGTTATCTCCACATGACCACGACACAGCCTGTCGAGTCACCGATAACAACAGTGTAACAACGGGTTTTACAACGACCTCTCAGCAAAATCTGATTAGTCGTTCAGAACGGGAAAAATCGCCCCCAATATCGTCGTTTTGCTGGCACCGGTCACTGACGGCAGATTCCCGGGCAGTCCCGACAAGGTGCGCGCAGCGAGCCAGGCAAAAGCCAGCGCCTCCATATCGTCGCCATTCACGCCACACTCATCGGTGGTATTGACCTCAATGCCAGGCATCAATGCGGACAGAGGCGCCATCAACAGGGGATTGCGCGCCCCACCGCCGCACACCAGCACACGTTCACAGCCTCCCGTTAACAGCACCTGGTCGGCAATGCTGACGGCGGTTAGCTCCGCCAGTGTGGCCTGCACATCCTGAGGCGCAAGGGCGCCATAACCGGCAAGCTGCTTTTCCAGCCAGCCCAGATTAAAGTATTCACGCCCGGTGCTTTTAGGGGCAGGTAAAGCGAAATAGGGATCGACCAGCATGCGGCGCAGCAAGGAGACGTTAACCTGTCCGGTTGCCGCCCACTGCGCGTCTTTATCATAGGGTTGCCCTTGACGACGCCAGATCCAGGCATCCAGCAACATGTTTCCTGGCCCGGTATCATAGCCACGTACCGGACAGTCAGGCGCCAGCAGGGATATGTTGGCAATCCCCCCAATATTGAGCACTACGCGACGTTCATCCGGGTGCATCAACAACGCATAGTGAAAACCCGGCACCAGCGGCGCACCCTGCCCGCCAAGCGCGATGTCACGTCGGCGAAAATCGCCCACCGTTGTGATGCCAGTCAACGCTGCAATCTGGTTGTTATCGCCGATTTGCAGCGTACAAGGCGCGTCACCGACCGGTTCGTGCCACACCGTTTGTCCATGGCAGCCGATCGCCATGATATCGCTGGCATCGAGTTCGGTCTGTTTCAACAGCATTAGCACTGCTTCAGCAAACAGCTTGCCGAGGCGTGTATCCAACTGACCTAACGTAGACAGCGTTACCGCCTGCCCCTGACGTACGTCCAGAATCGCTTGCTTCAATGCCAACGGCATTGGATGACAATAGCTCGCCTACTGCGCGACCGTGTGCTCATCAATCGCTGCAAGAACCACATCGACACCGTCCAGACTGGTGCCCGACATCACTCCGATGTATCTGCCTGATTTCATAACGGTGTATTTCCCATCCCGTACTGTACACGCACACAAAATCCCCATAAACCAAGCTGCACTTGTTTACAAAATAACATTGCGAGCGGGCGAACGGCTCAGGTATTCTTCATTCTACGGCGGATTCGACATCCTATTCTTTGAATGCGCGTTTATTTTGAGGAAAAAAAGGCCATTTTTTGCTATAAAATGAACATATGCGCCAATAGGATGAAAGAGAATAGTGGCAGCAAGGAACTTTAGCCATTTTTCATTATCAATATAATCCTATTATATCAGGGTGAGTTGTGCGCAACGGCCAATTTGGCGTTTCGCAGTGACCGTTTGATAAGCATTACCACGTTAGCCTTCAGTAACGGAAAGCTGACACATTGCGATTACAGGAGTCTTATATATGATGAAGCGTTTACTTGTGATTACTTTAGCCGGTATGACATTGGCGGGCTGTGCCAACACCAGTTCGCTTTCCGGTGACGTTTATCGCGCCTCTGAAGCCAAACAGGTTCGTACTGTAACTTATGGCACCATCGTTTCATTACGACCTGTACAGATTCTGGCTGGCGATGAGAATGGCACCATGGGCGCAATTGGTGGCGCAGTACTGGGTGGGTTCCTGGGTAACACCATCGGTGGCGGCACGGGTCGTTCACTGGCAACCGCAGCAGGCGCGGTGGCGGGTGGCGTAGCGGGGCAAAGTGCACAAGGTGCGATGAACCGCGTTCAAGGCGTCGAGTTGGAAATCCGTCGTGATGATGGTACCACCATCATGGTTGTGCAACGCCAGGGCGATACCCGTTTCAGCGTGGGCCAACGCGTTGCCATGTCCAGCAACGGCCAAAACGTGACTGTAGCACCACGATAAACACGCCTCTATTTTCTGTTATCACCACCGGCACGGTGGTGATAACCTGCATTATTACTTAGATCAATAATGTCACTTCACATGAAAAGTTCATTCGGACACAATGCAGCCTCAATCGTACAGGCATGCTGAACAAATAATTGCATTGGCACAAAACACGTCGGGTACAACACGTTTTTAACGAAAAATAGCACATCGTCTAAAAAAGACGTCAAAAGGTATATCTCCTGCCCAGGCTAAAACCTCACCAGCTTTTTTCAGTAAAAAAACGGCTTTGTTGAATAAATCAGAACTTGTAACGACTGTGCCCCATCGGGTCGATTGTTACGTGATGCGAATACTGTTCGGCATTCCTAATAGCGTGATCCGGTTAAGCGCTTTGACCATCGCCATG
>NZ_JBPETA010000095.1:0-12008 GCF_051710365.1 Symbiopectobacterium sp.
CATCAATGCTGTTCAATGTGGCAGTTACTGAACAAGGTTCGCCGCTTCATGGAAACCGTCAGCCCGTTTCCCAGTGGAAAACATGGACAGGCAAAAGTGTAGCGGTATTAGGAACAGCTATTTAGGCACATTGAGTTCGGCACGCGCCGGTGCGGGTGTGGCAGCATTTTTGATCGGCGGGGTGCTGGGCACCTATATTGGCTGGCGTCCGGCGTTTGGTCTGCTGATCGTCTTGTCCGCCGTCATTTTCTTTCTCAGTTTCCGCATGAAAGCGGATAGGGGCCGGCCAGAAGTCAGCATTGATATTGTCGGCGTGGTACTGGCAGCAACCTCAATCATTCTGCTCTCTTTCGGCTTCAACAACCTTAACCGCTGGGGAATGGGTCTGGTTCGAGACGCTGCGCCTTTCGATCTGCTTGGCTTCTCTCCGGCGCCCTTTATGATCGCGCTGGGTATCGTTCTCGGTCAGCTCTTCGTGGTCTGGACGCGACGCGTAAAAGAAAAAGGCAAAACCCCATTGCTGGCGCTGGAAGTGATTACCTCACCAACGGAGTGGGCAGCCGTGGTCGCCATGTTTGCGGTGGTCGCGCTGGAAGCGATGCTGAACTTTTCTGTGCCACTCTACATTCAGATTGTGCAGGGCAGCACGCCGCTGGCAACCGCCATCGCCATGATGCCGTTCAACCTGTCCGTATTCTTCTCCGCAACGCTTATCGTGCGCTTTTACCACAAGCTGACGCCGCAAAAGATTGGCCGCTACGGCTTCATCATTTGTACCCTTTCACTGCTGTGGCTCGCTTTTGTGGTGCGTAACAACTGGAGTGAGTTCGCGGTGCTGTTTGGTCTGGTGGCGTTCGGTATTGGTCAGGGCTCGCTGGTCACCCTGCTGTTTAACGTGCTGGTGAGTGCTTCACCGAAAGAGTTGGCGGGCGACGTCGGCTCACTGCGCGGCACCACCAACAATCTGGCGAACGCGATTGGTACCGCCGTGGCTGGTGCACTGTTAGTCAGATTGCTCAGTTCCAGCGTGATGCGCAACATTGTGCAAACGCCTGTGCTGACCCCTGAAATTCAGGCACAGGTGAATCTGGATAATATTAACTTTATCAGCAATGACCGTCTGCTCACCGTGCTGTCGCAAACCACGGCAACGCCAGAACAAGTGGCTGAAGCGGTGCGCGTCAACGAGGAATCGCGCCTGAAAGCGCTGAAGTTTGGTCTGCTGATCATGGCCTTCCTGTCCATGATGGCGATCATCCCGGCAGGCCGACTGCCTGGCTATCTGCCCGGTGAACTGCCTGCGGATAATCTGGATAAAGAGCCAACCAAATAGGTTAATATCGGATCGTAAAAAGGCACCGGTAATAACCGGTGCCTCCCGTCATCCTCGGCGCAAGCCGGGGATCTCTGTGAGAAGAAACGCGTCTCTTCTGCAAGAGATTCCCGCTTTCGCGGGAATGATAGAGGTGGGCGGGAATGACTGTTTTATGCTCCGGTGACAACCGGAGCCTTTTGATGATAGAGAAACCGGCTTAACGGACCGACGGGATCTGCTGAGTAATGCAGTGAATGTTGCCACCGCCTAATAGAATTTCGCGCGCAGGCACGCCTACAATGGCGTAATCCGGGAACATCTGTTGCAGCAGGTCACGCGCCGTATCATCGGTACGCGCATCCAGTAACGGGAAGATAATCTGCTGATTGCTGATCAGAAAATTCACGTAAGAACCCGCCAGACGCGAACCGGCTAAACGTTCAATCGCATCACCCGATGCGACACCCGCCGCTTCCTCTTCCGTGGCATAGAGCGGGCCCGGCGCAGGCAGCTTCCAGATCTTCAGAGCACGCCCTTGCGCATCCCGAGTCTGGGATAAAACCTGATACGCCGCGACAGAGCGCGCATACTGCGGATCGTTGTCATCATCCGTCCAGTGCAGCGCCACTTCACCGGGGCGCACAAAGCAGCACATGTTATCGATGTGGCCGTCGGTTTCGTCGTTATACACCCCTTCTTCCAACCAGATAATGGTGGAAATATTGAGGTAGTCACGCATCAACTGCTCAATCTCAGCCTTACTCAGATGAGGGTTGCGGTTCGGGTTCAGCAAGCATTCTGCCGTGGTCAACAGCGTGCCTTCTCCATCAACGTGAATAGAGCCGCCTTCCAGAATCAGCGGTGCCGCATAGCGTGCGTCACCGTGGTGCGCCAACACCTGCTGCGCGACCTGTTCATCCTGTCGCCAGTCGTCGTACAACCCGCCCAGCTCGCCGCCCCAGGCGTTAAACTGCCAGTCGATACCCCGGCGCTCACCGTTACCGTTTAGCACCACGGTCGGTCCAGTATCACGCATCCAGGCGTCATCGCTTTCCATCTCAACCAGCGTCACCGTTGCAGGCATCAGGCTACGCGCCTGCGCCATCTGCTGCGCTGGTACGCCCATGATCACCGGCGTCTTCTGACCAATCGCCTGTGCTACTGCGGCAAACGTCTGCTGCGCAGGCAAGGCATTATTACGCCAGTTATCCAACCGATAGGGCCAGATCATCCACACCGCATCATGAGGTGCCCATTCGGCGGGCATGAAAAAGCCATCCTGACGCTGCGTCGAAGTGAGAGTCGAAGGTGACATCGATTATCTCCGGGTCTTGCCGTCAGAAGTGCCAAGCGCCGTGTACATCTCCGGACGACGGTCGCGGAACAGCCCCCAACTGGCGCGTTGAGCAGCGATCGCTTCCAGATCGAAGGTGTGCACCAGCACCGCTTCATCCGTTTTATTCGCCTGCGCCAACAGCGCGCCGGTTTGATCGGCAATGAAGGAGGAGCCATAGAAGGTCATTTCCAGCCCATCGAGATACTTGCTCGCTTCAGTCCCAATACGGTTAGAGGCAATCACCGGCACCAGATTGGCAGCCGCGTGGCCTTGCTGCACCCGCGTCCAGTGTGGCTGGCTGTCGATATCCGGGTAAGCCGGTTCAGAACCGATAGCGGTAGGGTAAAAAATCAGCTCTGCGCCCTGCAACGCCAGGCTGCGCGCAGTTTCCGGGAACCACTGGTCCCAGCAGATGCCCACACCCACTTTGGCGTAACGGGTCTGCCACACCTTGAAGCCGGTATCGCCAGGGATAAAGAACTGCTTTTCCTGATACGCCGGGCCATTGGGAATGTGAGTTTTACGGTACACATCCAGTACGCTACCGTCGGCGTCAATCATCACCAGCGAGTTGTAATAGGCATTATTGGCGCGCTCAAAGAAGCTCAGCGGCAATACCACCTCAAGCTCAGCAGCCAGTGCGGAGAAGTGTTTGATAAGCGGGCTGGTTTCCAGCGTTTGCGCCAGAGCATAATGCTCAGGACTCTGATCGATACAGAAGTAAGGCGCGGCGAACAGCTCCTGAATCAGGATTATTTGAGCACCCTTGGCGTGCGCCTGTCGCACCAGTTTTTCGGCATTCTCAATATTCTTGGGCAGATCCCAGGAACACGCCATCTGCGTTGCGGCAACGGTCACTTTTGTCATGCGAAGACCTCTATTATCTCTCTATTACGCTGGCTCAATGCCAGCCCTACCCGCTTAAGTGTACGACGCTATTATGGCTTACGCAGCACCCGCTGTATACGCGCCTGCTCCCAGCGCTGCCAACGATCGCGCAGCCAGAACACCTTAACGGCATTCAGCGCCAGAAAGCTGCCCCAGATAAGCAGCGGCCACAAGAACCAGTGGGAGCCCGGCGATGTCATTCGGTTCACCACGAACAGCACCAGATTGACCACAACATAAACCACAAGCGAGCGCCAGAAACGGCTCTCTCGTCGCACCTGACGTTTTGCTGCCTGAACGCGCAGCTCAAGCGATTCTCCGCTCAGAGTTTGCTCGCTCTCTTCCGTCATCAACTCGGTAACATTCACGCCAAACGCTGCGGCGATGGCACCGAGCGTATCCAGACTGGCACGCTCACCATTCTCGATTCGCTGAACGGTTCTGACACTCAAAGAGGAGAGTTCCACCAGTTGCTCCTGGGACCAAGCGCGGGCAAGGCGTAATGTTTTAATCGGATTGGTATTCATGGTTGTTTTCCTCATGACTGTTTTTTCAACGCTATTTTTTAAAGAAATAAAAAACACAGCCTCAACCTACGCCCGCTCAGCTGCCGCGAACACGACAGCGACCTGACAGCAACCTGACACGCTCCCGACAGACTGCCACATCAAGAAAAAAAACCACCCTGTCGTCATACGGCGGGATGGCTTTTATTGCGAAAGAATACAGACACCAGATTTAGAACAGCTTTCTCGCCGTCTCCAGCCAATCACGCTTGAAGGGCCGTTTCATGTTCTCAATGGCATCGATGATATCGTGGTGCACCATTTTTTCGTTCTGAATGCCGACGCAGCGACCGCCGTAGCCTTGCAGCAGCAGTTCAATGGAGTACGCGCCCATACGCGACGCCAAAATACGGTCATAAGCTACCGGGGAGCCGCCGCGCTGAATGTGGCCCAGCACCGTAGAACGCGTTTCACGCCCGGTTTCTCTTTCAATATAGCGTGCAAGTTCGCCGATATCGCAGATGTGCTCTGTAATGGCGACAATGGCGTGTTTTTTCCCTTTGGCGATGCCTGCTTTAATTTCACACACCAGGTCTTCCGGTTTAAACTCTTCTTCCGGTAGCACAATAAATTCGCAGCCCCCGGCAATCGCCGCGGCCAGCGTCAGATCGCCGCAGTGGCGTCCCATCACTTCCACGATGGAAATACGTTGGTGAGAAGAAGAGGTATCGCGTAAACGGTCAATGGCTTCCAGTACGGTTTCCAGTGCGGTGAAATACCCAATGGTGTAGTCGGTGCCTGCCACATCGTTATCGATGGTGCCCGGCAGGCCAATACACGGGAAGCCCATTTCAGTCAGGCGCTTGGCACCCATGTAAGAACCGTCACCGCCGATCACCACCATGGCATCCAGACCACGGTTTTTCATGTTCTGTACCGCGACTTCACGTACGTGATCGTCGCGAAACTCGGGGAAACGCGCCGATCCTAAAAAGGTGCCGCCGCGATTGATAACATCAGACACGCTGTAGCGGTCCAACTGCTCCATGCGATCCTGGTACAAGCCCTGATAGCCATCATAGATACCGTAGACTTCCAAACCTTCCGTCAGCGCCGCGCGTACTACGCCGCGAATCGCCGCATTCATGCCTGGCGCATCACCACCGCTCGTCAATACTCCGATTTTCTTGATCATGACAACCTCTGGACTTGTAGATGTAGTTTTGCAGGATGTTTCTATCAGACGGGCCGCCGTGGCGAACCATCGCTCACCTTTTTAGGCATATTATAACAAATGTCCTGAGCTGAATTGATTCAGGTCAGGCAAAATAATGCCGCACAATCCATTTTCTATCACATTTCTCAAACAAATACAGGCTGGATCACACCTCGATGCGCCCGCGCTGTTCTTCCGGTACGGCAGAGGACGGGTCTTGATGGATAAGAATATCGGCACCGGGAAAACGCTGACGCAGCGCCTGCTCCAAACTGTCCGCAACCTCATGTGCCCGAACCAGCGGCAGCGAATCATCCATTTCCAGATGCAGTTGAATAAAACGGGTCGGCCCTGAGCGCCGGGTGCGCAGTTGATGTGCGCCATGAATGCCCGGCCAGCCACGAATCAGCGCAACAATGGCCTGCTGCTCTTCTTCTGGCAGCGCGCGATCCAGCAGCGATTGCACCGCGTCATAGCCGATGCGCAGGGCGCTGTAGAGAATATAAACCCCAATCCCCAACGCAAACAGGGCATCAGCGTAGGTGATACCGCGCCAGCTTAATACTAGCGCCACCAGAATGGCGCCGTTCATAAACACATCGGACAGGTAATGCAATGAATCGGCGCGTATCGCCTGACTCTGGGTCTTGCGTACCACCCAGCGTTGAAAAGTCACCAGCAGCAGCGTTGCCACCAAGGCAATCACGGTGATGACAATCCCCACTTCTGGTGCATACAGCGGTTGCGGCGCACTCAGCCGTTGGAACCCAGTGAAGATCAGGAACAGCGCGGAGCCGGCAATGAACATGCCCTGCGCAATGGCGGCCAGTGACTCTGCTTTGCCATGACCGAAAGCATGCTCATCGTCAGCGGGTTGGAGCGCATAACGCACGGCCAACAAGTTCACCAGTGACGCGCTGATATCCACCAGTGAATCCACCAACGAGGCCAATAAACTGACTGAACCGGTGTACCACCAGGCGAAGGCTTTAATGATAAATAACAGCAGCGCCACGATTGTCGCAACCACTGCGGCGCGCGTTACCCAATGCGCATACTGCAAATCCATCACGCACCTCGCCTCAACAAAGCATGTTATCCAATCATGACATTACTTCATGACAGCATGGCTAAACACGAGCGCATAGCGCCGAAAAATGAACAGGCACCACAGCAGCGCAATGCCGCCCAGTGAGGCCCCCACAAAACCAATCTCGTTCATGCCGACATGCGTGATGATCTGGTTGCCCAACAGCGCACCACCGCCGATACCCACATTATAGATGCTGGAGAACAATGCCATGGCAACATCCGTGGCATCAGAAGCCAGCGTCAGGACTTTTACTTGCATGCCAAGGCTCAGCGCCATAATGACGATGCCCCACAGCACACAGACGATGGACAATCCCAATGGGTTATTGGCCATTGGCAGCAACAGCGCCATGCACAACGGCAATGCCGCGATGCTCGCCACCAGAAAGCCCGCTGGATAGCGGTTGCTGTAGCGGCTGAAAAGCATGCTGCCGATGATACCGGCACCGCCAAAAATCAGCAGCAATACGGTGGTGAAATTTTCGCTTAATCCGGCGACCCGCTGCACGAAAGGTTCGATATAGCTGTAAGCGGTAAAATGGGCCGTCACCACCAGCACCGTCAGTGCATAAATACACAGCAAAGCCGGGCGCTTGAACAGCAATGGCAGGCTTTTCAGAGAGCCAGAATGGCTGCTGGGCAGCGGAGGCAACAGTTTCATCAACACCAGCAGAACCGCAAAAGCCACCACGCCAATACCGCTGAAGGTGACGCGCCATCCCATGTACTGCCCGATCAGACGACCGAGCGGCAGGCCCAGTACCATTGCCAGCGCGGTGCCGGTTGCCAACAGGCTCAGCGCCTGCGCTTTTTTGCCCGGAGGTGCCAAACACACCGCCAACGAGGCCGTGATTGACCAGAAAATGGCATGCGCCAGCGCCACACCGATACGCGCCGCCACCAGCACCCAGAAATTCCAGGCCAAACCGGAAATGATGTTGCACACGGCGAACAGGATAAACACTTTGATCAGCAGTCCCCGCCGTTCCATATCACTACATGCCAGCATAAAGGGCAACGACATGGTGCCCACCACCCAGGCATAAATCGTGATAATCAACCCTACCTGTGCGGCGCTCATCGAAAAACTGACGGCAATATCGGACAACAAGGCAACGGGCGTAAATTCAGCGGTATTAAAAATAAAGGCCGCCATAGCGAGGCTGATAACACGAAACCATGCTATCGAACGGGATGAAAGGGTCATGGGCTGCACACTACCAGATATCAACAACGTAGAAAGAAAATCGGCAGCGCGTCGCGCCGCTGGGAGAGGCATCGAACGCTGCACGCGAACAGAAAAATGGCCGGGCTACACCAAAGGCAGTGCCTGCACCGACCAAAATCTGCAAAGCAGATCACATTTTACGCTGAATCGAGGCGGGCTGTGGTACTTTTTTTAGGCAGTTAATCGAAGAACAGCGCCGATTTTAGGTATCAACTCAGGTGTAATCACTGAGCAGAGGGATGAATTTACTGGTTTTATCTGGCGTTTCGTTCCTTAACACCCCACTGTTTTTGAAAGCCTTTTCCTAAAAAACAGCCAAAAAAAAGCCCGTCATCATGACGGGCAAAAGACAGGGATGGTGTCTATGGCAAGGAAATCAACTTCTTACTACTCTCACTACACACTACTCACTACAGGGTTACTCAGGGATTCGGTTCACTGTTCAGCGCCCCACAGGAGGGACATGGATGCTTCAGCTTGGGATAACTGCTGCCGCATCTCGTTCATTCGCTGCTGATAACGCTGTTCTAGAACTGTTTTTTGCTCATAATTCAGCAAGTTATACATTTTATTGCGCACGCGCGTCATTTCTATCTGGCGCTCAACCTGTGCTTGCATCATCTGCGAAATCTGTTTTCTGACGGCCGCGTCATCAAATTTCTCTGCGGTCACCAAAGTGTGCATTTTTTCTATATCATTTAAGTGCAGCACGGGCGCATCTTGCCTTGCCTGTTGCATCAGGTCACGCAGGTGTTGACGCTGTTGTTCCGTCAGTTTCACACCATCAAATAGACCGCGCTGACTGATGGCGTTTCGCAAGGCTGCATCGCCAGGGTGCCAACCAGGCAGTGACGCACTATCGCTATCGGCTACTGATGCGTTAACGACACCGAACATCAGCAATGAAATGAGAGAGATTTTTATGCGCCGTAGCATCATCACCCCCCGGTACAATGCGCCAATCTGTGAATCAATGAACACAAGTCTAAACACCTTGCTGCAAACATGCGTCAGAGGATATAAAACTACGTAAAGTCATGGAATAGCGTCGATCTATGACGTATTTTGCCCCTGGAGGTAGCCTAATCATGAACAAGATTCTGTTGGTGGATGACGACAAAGAACTCACCGCTTTGTTGAAAGAGTTGCTCGAAATGGAAGGCTTTAACGTTGTCGTTGCCCACGATGGCGAACAGGCATTAAACGTATTGGACAGTACGGTAGATTTGCTGTTGTTGGACGTCATGATGCCGAAGAAAAACGGCATCGACACCTTGAAAGAGGTACGGCAGCAGCATCAGACGCCCGTCATCATGCTAACCGCGCGCGGTAGCGAACTGGATCGCGTTCTGGGGCTGGAACTGGGGGCAGATGATTATCTGCCTAAACCGTTTAACGATCGTGAACTGGTGGCCCGTATTCGCGCCATTTTACGCCGCTCATCGTGGACCGAGCAGCAGCAAACCACGGATAACGGTTCACCGACCGTTGAAGTGGACGGTTTGCGCCTTAATCCGGGGCGCCAGGAAGCGAGCTTCGACACCGAAGTGCTGGATCTCACCGGCACCGAGTTCACGCTGCTCTACCTGCTGGCGCAGCGGCTGGGACAAGTGGTGTCGCGCGAGCATCTCAGTCAGGAAGTGCTGGGTAAACGTCTGACGCCATTCGATCGTGCGATAGACATGCACATTTCCAACCTGCGACGTAAACTGCCGGAGCGTAAAGACGGGCAACCCTGGTTCAAGACGCTGCGCGGACGCGGTTATTTAATGGTATCAACAAGTTAAAATAGGTAGCTGCGCGGCATGATCGACAGTTTGACTTCGCGCATTTTCGCCATTTTCTGGCTGACGCTGGCGTTGGTGCTAATGCTGGTGCTGATGTTGCCCAAGCTGGACTCACGCCAGATGACGGCGCTGCTGGAAAACGAGTATCGTCAGGGCGTGATGCTGGAGCAGCATATCGAAGCCGATCTTGCCGCCGATCCGCCTAACGATCTGTTTTGGTGGCGACGCCTGTTTCGCGTGATCGAAAAATGGTCACCGCCGGGGCAACGTCTGGTTTTCGTCACGAGTGAAGGGCGCATTTTCGGTACGCTGCAAAAAACCGAAATGCAGATTGTGCGTAACTTTATCGGCCAGTCCAATAATGCCGACCATCCGCAGAAGAAAAATTATGGTCGGCTCGAGCTGCTCGGGCCGTTTTCCGTGCGCGACGGTGAGGATAATTACCAGGTTTATCTGATCCGCATGGCAAACAGCCCGCAGTCCGATTTCATCAATCTGCTGCTAGACCGCCCGCTGCTGTTACTGATTGTCACTATGCTTATCAGCACACCGCTGTTGCTTTGGCTGGCCTGGAGCCTGGCAAAACCCGCGCGTAAGCTGAAAATTGCTGCCGATGAAGTGGCGCAAGGCAACCTGCGCCAGCACCCTGAGCTGGAAGCTGGGCCGCAAGAGTTCCTCGCCACTGGCGTCAGCTTTAACCAAATGGTCAGCGCGCTGGAACGCATGGTTACCGCGCAACAGCGTCTGCTTTCTGATATCTCCCATGAACTGCGCACACCGTTGACACGCTTGCAATTGGCGACCGCGCTGCTGCGCCGTCGCCAGGGCGAAAACAACGAGTTGAACCGCATTGAAACCGAAACGCAGCGGCTGGACAGCATGATCAACGACCTGCTGGTGTTATCGCGCAACCAGCACAAGAACGAGCTGGGGCGTGAATATATCCGCGCCGATGAACTGTGGGGAGACGTGCTGGACGATGCCCGCTTTGAAGCCGAGCAAATGGGTAAAACGCTGGACGTGCCCTATCCACCCGGCCCCTGGCCGCTGTTCGGTAACCGTTCCGCACTGGAAAGCGCCTTCGAAAACGTGGTGCGCAACGCCCTGCGCTACTCAAATATCCATATCAGCGTCAACTTTTCCGTTGATAATCAAGGAATAACCATTAACGTTGACGATGATGGCCCCGGCGTTAACCCGGAAGATCGCGAGCAAATCTTCCGCCCGTTCTATCGCACCGATGAGGCGCGCGATCGGGCATCGGGCGGTACGGGGTTAGGGTTGGCAATTGTGGAGAATGCGATTACGCAACATAAAGGCTGGGTTAAGGCAGGAGACAGCCCGTTAGGGGGGTTACGTCTGACCATCTGGCTGCCGCTGAACGAGCGCTAAGCACAGAATGTACACGTGGGGTACGGCGCGTTGCGCCGCCCCGCTAGCGCATACGCTGAATCACTTGCAGCAATTCCGCGATCGCTGCTTCCCCGCCATCGTCCAATACCGCCTTACGCACGCAGCCGTTGGTGTGATCGGCCAGCAATTGATTGGCGACAGCATTAAGCGCGGAACGCGCCGCAGAAATCTGATTAAGGATATCAACGCAATAACGGTCTTGTTCGATCATCTGACCGATACCGTTAACCTGACCGTTAATCCGATTGAGCCGGTTCAGCCGGTTCAGCCGGTTCAGCAGCGCTTTTTTACGCGGCTGAACCACACGGCGAACATCCGGTTCATCGGCAGAATTGGCCGCTTCAGTGGCAGCGGCACAAAACTCGCATTTACGCGACGACGTCAAAGCCGAGTCCTTCGACAGTGTCGCGGAAGACGTCTGGGGTGGCTTTTTCTGTCTCATTGTACTCCACGTTTACCAGACCGGTTTCCAGCGTGACCTGCACACCCTGAAACCCATTAAGCGCTTCCAGCGCGTTCTTGACCTTACTGGCGCAGCCGCCGCAGAACATACCTTGGACGTTGATTGTAACATAGGACATAAAATACTCTCCATTTCACATTGTGTGACACCGGGTAGAGCCGGAAGGCTCAGAATATCAGTCGCACCGGGTCGGTTTCCAATGACGTAACAGCAGTGAATTGCTCAGCACAGAAATCGAACTGAGCGCCATGGCACTCCCGGCAATAACCGGATTCAGTAACGACAACGCCGCCAGCGGAATGCCCAGCACGTTGTAGAAAAATGCAAAAAACAGATTCTGTTTCACCTTGCCGAGCGTCGCGCGCGACAGGCTGATGGCATCCAGTAGGCTATCAAGGCGGTTACGCATCAGCACCACGTCCGCCGTATCCAGCGCAATGTCCGAGCCCGCGCCAATGGCAAAGCCCACATCCGCCGCCGCTAATGCAGGCGCATCATTGATACCGTCGCCCACCATACCCACACAGCGTCCATTGGCCTGAAGGCGCTGTATCTCCGCCGCTTTATGCTCCGGCAACACCTGAGCCACCACGTTGATGATCCCCACCTGTTTGGCAATCACCGCCGCCGCACGAGGATTATCCCCCGTCAACATCATGACCTCGATCCCCTGATGTTGCAGGTCGGCGATTGCGGTACGTGCATCGTCGCGCACCTTAATCTGCAAGCGCAATGTACCCCAGCAGAAGGTCAGCACGGGCTAC
>NZ_JBPETA010000096.1:0-11945 GCF_051710365.1 Symbiopectobacterium sp.
ATCACTTTGTCTGCGGCGCTACAACCAGATTGTTGGATACGGCTCACACGAATTGCGGGTAGAAACCATTGCCTGCTGGCTGGCCCGCGTCATTGTAACAAGTCGGCATTATAGCCGGCGGTTTGTTAATAATTCCTGGCTACATCTTGAGGTATTCTCCGGTAGGACTTTGGTTGGCGTGATGCAGTGGGGATACGCCCTGAATCCTAACAGTGGCGCAAAAGTGGTCTCTGGTACAGGGAATCGTGAGTATATGGAGCTTAACCGCTTATGGCTGCATGATGACATGCCTAAAAATTCAGAGTCACGAGCGATCAGCTATGCACTGAAAACTATCAGGTTACTTTATCCTCAGGTGCGATGGGTGCAATCCTTTGCAGATGGGCGTTGTGGCGTGGTGTATCAGGCGAGTAATTTTAAATATATCGGCAGCCATTACTCGCGATTCTATGAGCTTGATGGTGAGTGGTATCACGAAATAGCCCGCAACGCGATCACGCGGGGCGGCAAGCGAGGAGAATACCTGAGGGCCAATATAGAGCGTGCAACTGTTCATCGCTTCCAGCAGTTCCGATATATCCGCTTTTTGGACAAACGCGCGAAGAAGCGCCTCAATACAAAATTATTTAAAGTGCAGCCTTATCCTAAGCCGGAAACGTTAAAACCAAGTTCATGATGTTTTAGGGACAATAAAAGCGTTACATCAGTACAGCAATTGGTATCAAATAATTTTCATTTGTGTGATTTTTGAGCGTATCAAATATTTTGCCTTTCGGTATCAAATGATTTGCCGCGCTATACTTGGCAGCGAGGATTTTCATCATGAGTAACCTAACGTCCGTATCCGCGCCAGTGGCAGCACTACAGTATCAGGTGATGTGGAACCGGCTGATTTCCGTGGTAGAGGAGCAGGCGCAAGCGCTGATCCGTACCGCGTTTGGCACCTCAACCCGAGAAGCCGGTGATTTGTCCGCCGGGGTCTTTTTGCCGGATGGGCGCATGATCGCGCAGGCGGTTACCGGCACACCGGGCCACGTCAATTCGACGGCGGAATCGGTCAAACACTTCCTGCGCGCGTTTCCGTTAGAACAGATGCGTCCGGGCGATGTGTTTTTAACCAACGATCCTTGGAAAGGCACCGGCCATCTGTACGATATGACGATGGTGACGCCGGTATTTCGTCAGGAACAGGCGGTTGGCCTGTTCGCCTCTACGCTGCACGTCGCAGATATCGGTGGCTTAGGCCCAGGACCGGATGGTCAATTGATCTATCACGAAGGGTTGTTTTTACCGCTACTGCGCTTTATCGATGGCGGCCAGATCAATCAGGTGGTGCTGGATATTATTCGCGCCAACGTGCGTGAACCGGAGCAGGTCGAAGGCGATTTACTGGCGCTGGTGGCCTGTAACGACGTCGGTGCCCGCTTCCTCAACCGCATGATGGATGAATTTGCCCTCGATTCGCTGGTGCCGGTAGGCGAGCATATTTTACAGCACTCCGAACAGGCGATGCGTGATGCGGTGCGTCAGTGGCCGCAAGGAAGCTGGAGCAATGAACTGCTGGTGGATGGTTATGATGCACCGATCCGCATTCGCGCCACGTTACACATTCGCGACGGCGAAATCGAGGTCGATTTTACCGGCACCGATCCCTATGTTCCGCAAAGCATTAACGTGGTGAAAGCCTACACCGATGCCTATACCTCGTTTGGCATTCGCTGCCTGATTGATGCCGATATTCCTAACAATGCCGGATCGTTAGGCGTGATTCGCGTTAGCGCACCGGAGGGTTCTATCGTCAATGCCCCCTACCCTGCGGCAGTGGCCGCGCGCCACATTATCGGCTAGTTGTTGCCAGATGTGGTGTTTGGTTGCCTGCGTCAGGCGCGCCCCGGCGCAGTGCCTGCCGGAGGCTCATCATCGCTGTGGAACATCCGCCTGTCGGGCGGCCACCCGATTGCGGGCTATTCCAATGAGCGATTGGTCAACGAACAGCGCTTTACCATCACCAGTTTTTCCACCGGTGGCACCGGTGGTCGCCCGACGCTGGATGGGCTTTCCACCACCTCGTTCCCCAGCGGCGTGCGCAATATCTCCATCGAAATTCTGGAAACCATGAGTCCGCTGGTGTTCTGGCGCAAAGAGTACCGACCGGATTCCGGCGGCGCAGGCCGGCAGCGCGGAGGGTTAGGGAAAGTCATCGAGATTTCCCATGGGCAGCAGGCACCGATGTTACTGGGCGCGGCGTGGGATCGCATCGTTTATCCCGCCCGTGGCGCAGAAGGCGGTGCGGACGGCGCACCGGGCAGAGTGAGTCTGGCCTCCGGCGCGTTACTGAAAGGGAAAGGCCGACAGGCGATCCCACCGGGCGAACATCTGGTGGTGGAAACGCCGGGCGGCGGCGGTTTGGGCGACGCGCGCGAACGTTCTGCGCACGCTATCGCCCAGGATGTTCGTAGCGGACTGGTCAGCGCGCAAGCTGCCAACCGTGATTACCACTACAGTGATGAAAACAAATAACGACAACGCATGACAAGGTTGAGGTGCTTATGAATTGGTTAGACTTTCGTTTAGGGAAAAAGCGTCAACAGCGTCCGGTAAAGCTAGCGGCAACGCTGGCGCTGTACGCCCTGTTAGCCACCAGCGGTGCAACCGTATACGCACAAACGCCGGAGCCACAGCGCGGCGGCACGCTGAATATCGTCTTGAACGCCGAACCGCCTACGCTGGTGGCGCTGTCCACCGTTGCTACGCCAAGCCTGAGTGTGAGTGGCAAGGTGACGGAAGGGTTGCTGAAATACGATTTCGATCTCAATCCACAGCCGCAGTTAGCCACTGCCTGGGAAGTCAGCCCTGATGGTAAAACCTATACCTTTCATCTGCGCAAGGGAGTGAAATGGCATGATGGGCAGGATTTCACCTCGGCGGATGTGGCCTATTCAATAGAATTGCTCAAGAAATATCACCCGCGCGGGGCTAGTACCTTCGCCAGCGTGACTGAGGTGAAAACGCCAGATGCCAACACGGCGGTGATTGAGCTGTCGCAGCCTGCGCCTTACCTGTTACGCGCGCTGACCGCAGCGGAATCGCCGATATTGCCCAAGCACATCTACGAGAATACCGATCCGCTTAAAAACCCGAACGGAAGCGCGCCGATCGGCACCGGCCCCTATCTGTTTAGCCAGTGGGAACGCGGTAGCCATCTGATCCTCAAGCGCAACCCTAACTATTGGGACAAAGAAAAGCCGTATGTCGATCAGATTGTGATCCGCTTTATTCCTGACGCCTCATCGCGATCGGTTGCCTTTGAAACCGGCACCGTGGATCTGGGCTATCGTTCCCCGGTGGCGCTCAGCGATCTGGATCGCCTGAAGGCGATACCAAAACTGGCGTTTGAAACCAAAGGCACCAGCTATTCCTATAACGTCTCCTCACTTCAGTTCAATCTGGATGATGAGCATTTCAAGAACCTGAAAGTGCGTCAGGCCATTGCGCATACGTTAGACAGAGAGCTGATTCGCAAAGTGGCTTATTACGGCTATGCCACGGTGACCACCTCTCCCATCGCGCCGGGGTTAAAAGATTTCCACGATCCATCCCCTTCTCCCTACGTGCTGGATATCAAACGCGCCAATCAACTGCTGGATGAGGCAGGCTATCCGCGCGATGCCAAAGGAATCCGTTTTAAAACCACGCTGGATTACAACCCGATATCTGACGGCTTGAAACCCACCGGGGAGATTGTGCGGTCTCTGGCAAAGATCGGTATTGACGTCACGCTGCGCTCACAGGATTTATCCGCCTTTGTGAAACGTGTTTATACCGATCGTGATTTCTCATTCACGTTAAACGGGCACAGTAATCTGTTCGATCCCACGGTAGGCGTACAGCGCATTTACTGGTCGAAAAATTTCCGCAAAGGGGTGCCTTTCTCCAATGCGTCTCACTACCAGAATGCCGAGGTCGATCGTTTGTTGGAAGACGCACAAACCGAAAACGATCCGGCAGTGCGTAAGCAGAAGTTTATTGAATTTCAGAAAATCGTCGGACGTGAGCTGCCGGATATCAGCTTGATTTCACCGCAGTACATCACGATTTACAATCGGCGCGTACACAATCACTCGCTCACGGCGGATGGCATTGAAAACACCCTGTCTGACGTCTGGGTGGAAGCGCAAAAGTAACAGAACAAAGGTCACGTGCTCCAGGCCGTTTGCAGAGCGCATTGCCTGGAGGAAGCGTTTCAAGAGAACAGCGCCTGCGTTTATCAACGCAGGCGTTTGATTATCGAGGGTGTTGCACAAATTCCCGGTACTTGGCTGCCAACGCTAAGAAGTCATCCACCCCGCACAGCGCCAAACTCTCTTCATCGTAATAGCTCATGCCCTCTTCCATCTCATCCATGGCGAAGGAGAGCTGATTAGCGCGAATGAGCACCTCTTCGCTGTCCAGCAACAGGGTATATTCGTGCCCGACTTTTTGCCATTGACGCTCACTGCCAGCTACATCGCTCGCCGCTTGTTCTACCCCATCAAGCAGAGCAAGCTGCTCTTTGACTTCTTCATTAAACCAGTGGCCAACGGCTTCGTGCCCCATTGACATACGCACAATAACCTGGCCTGAGACATCCCGCAAAAATTCATAATCCATGACGCCATCCTCCCACGGTAGTGCTTACTATCAAGTGTAGCGGGCCACACTGCATCTCACAGTGATAGCCTGCAAATATTGCAAGGTCGCGCAGCGCGGCGGGGATGATACCCGCTATTGCGACAAAACGCGCACGTTTCTCTGGAAGAAACCAACAATAAATACTGTGACAATAAGCCAGCCGCCTGCCCCGGCTGAAAAAAGAGATGCTTTACACTCGCCAGACACGGAATACGGCATGGAGCACGATATGGATATACCTGGCGTAGCAGCGGGCGGCGTCTCCCCGAGGGACGATCGTATTTATGAGGATTCAAAGGGAAGGCCGGTTGGCATAGCCGCGATGTTAAACCGTATCACCAACACTCTTGAGCGCCCTAAGATGACACCGTCAATGACACCGGAGGATAAACGCATGCTGGACACGCTGTTTAAGCGTTGAATCGGCCATGCAGAGGCCTACTACCTGCGTGCTCAACGGCGATCGGCCAAAAAAAAGAGCCCATATCATCATGGGCTCTGTCTTATTCATCACACACAGAAACTAGACAGCGCTTTGGAAAATCACCCCGTCCGCTTTCGCCGTATACTGATCCAGCCGATCGAAATTCAGGTAGCGATAAGTATCCTGCGCGGTTTTATCCACCTGAGCCATCGCAGCAAGATATTCATCAGGCGTCGGCAGTTTGCCCAGCAGTGATGCCACCGCCGCCAGCTCCGCAGACGCCAGATAGACATTAGCTCCAGTACCCAAGCGGTTCGGGAAGTTACGGGTAGAAGTCGACACCACCGTTGCACCATCAGCTACTCGCGCCTGGTTGCCCATGCACAAGGAGCAGCCTGGGATCTCGACGCGCGCGCCGCTCTTGCCAAACACGCTGTAATAGCCCTCTTCTGTCAGTTGCGCGGCGTCCATCTTGGTCGGCGGCGCAACCCACAGGCGCGTCGGCAGTTGGCCTTTATGCTGATTCAGCAGTTTACCCGCCGCACGGAAGTGACCGATGTTGGTCATGCAGGAGCCGATAAACACTTCGTCAATCTTCTCACCCTGCACATCCGACAGCCAGCGCGCATCGTCCGGATCGTTCGGCGCACACAGAATCGGCTCCTTGATGTCCGCCAGATCGATATCGATCACTGCGGCGTATTCCGCATCGTGATCGGCTTCCAGCAGTTGCGGATCGGCCAGCCATTTTTCCATGCCCTGCACGCGACGCTCCAGCGTACGACGATCGCCGTAGCCTTCGGCGATCATCCACTTGAGCAGCACGATGTTAGAGTTCAGGTACTCGATAATCGGGGCTTTATCCAGCTTGATGGTACACCCAGCGGCAGAACGCTCTGCTGAGGCATCGGTCAGTTCAAATGCCTGCTCCACTTTCAGATCGGGCAACCCTTCGATTTCCAGAATGCGGCCAGAGAAGATGTTCTTCTTGCCTTTCTTCTCAACGGTCAACAAGCCCTGTTTGATGGCATACAGCGGGATGGCATGCACCAGATCGCGCAGGGTAATCCCCGGTTGCATCTTGCCTTTGAAGCGCACCAGCACCGACTCCGGCATGTCCAGCGGCATCACGCCCGTGGCGGCAGCAAACGCCACCAGTCCGGAGCCTGCCGGGAAGGAGATACCGATCGGGAAACGGGTATGGGAGTCACCGCCAGTGCCTACGGTATCCGGCAGCAACATGCGGTTGAGCCAGGAGTGGATAACGCCATCGCCTGGACGCAGGGAAACACCGCCACGGTTCATGATAAAGTCCGGCAGCGTGTGATGCGTGGTGACGTCAACCGGCTTCGGATAGGCGGCCGTGTGACAGAACGACTGCATCACCAGGTCAGCGGAGAAGCCAAGGCAGGCCAGATCTTTCAGTTCGTCACGGGTCATCGGACCGGTGGTGTCCTGAGAACCGACGGAGGTCATCTTGGGTTCACAATACTGATCCGGACGAATCCCGGCAACGCCACAGGCGCGGCCCACCATCTTCTGCGCCAGCGAGAAGCCGCGCGTACTCTGCACCACATCCTTCGCCTGACGGAAGACATCGCTCGCCGGAAGGCCCAGCGCTTCACGCGCTTTGGTGGTCAGACCGCGACCAATGATCAGCGGAATACGACCGCCCGCACGCACTTCATCGAGCAGTACGTCGGTTTTCAATGCAAACGTTGCCAGCACAGTATCGCTGTCGTGCAGGCGAACTTCACCTTTGTAGGGGTAGATGTCGATCACATCGCCCATGTTTAATTCGTTCACATCGACTTCGATCGGCAACGCGCCCGCATCTTCCATGGTGTTGAAGAAGATAGGCGCAATTTTGCCGCCCAGCACCACACCACCACCTCGCTTGTTCGGCACGTGCGGGATGTCTTCCCCCATAAACCACAGCACCGAGTTGGTGGCGGATTTACGCGAAGAACCGGTTCCCACCACGTCACCCACGTAGGCCAGCGGGTATCCTTTCTGGCTGAGCGCTTCGATCTGTTTGATCGGGCCAACGGCACCGGGTTGATCCGGCGTAATGCCATCGCGGGCGTTTTTCAACATCGCCAACGCATGCAGCGGGATATCAGGGCGAGACCAGGCATCGGGTGCTGGAGAGAGGTCATCGGTATTGGTTTCACCGGTGACTTTGAAAACGGTGACGGTAATTTTCTCTGCCAGTTTAGGGCGAGACAGGAACCATTCGGCATCAGCCCAGGATTGCACCACGCGTTTGGCGTGTACGTTACCGGCTTTGGCTTTCTCTTCCACATCGTAGAAGTTATCGAACATCAGCAGTGTATGCGACAGAGCATCGGCAGCGATGGGAGCCAGTGCCTCATTGTCCAGCGCTTCAATCAGCGGATGAATGTTGTAACCGCCTTGCATGGTGCCAAGCAGTTCAACGGCTTTTTCCGGGCTGACCAACGGAGAATGGGCTTCCCCTTTCGCGACAGCCGCCAGAAAACCGGCTTTAACATAGGCGGCTTCGTCAACGCCCGGCGGCACGCGGTTTACCAGCAGATCCAGCAACACCTCTTCTTCGCCAACAGGCGGTTTCTTCAGCGCATCGACCAGCGCTGCCATCTGTGAAGCGTCTAACGGCTTAGGTACGATGCCCTGTGCAGCCCGGTCGGCCACGTGCTTGCGATATTCTTCTAGCACGATTCTCTCCTCGCTCTCATTGTCTTCGTTATGTCCTGCGCTCTCGCTCCCGGTTGTGATGTCCATACCCGGTTACGCGTCAGGCGATGTGTCCTCCGCCTGTGAAAATGTAGGGTGGCGTACCTGGCAGTAAGATCGTCATGCACTCCAGCATATCAATTTTTGAACGTTTTGTTAATTCCGTTTACATAAAAGCAACATAAATAACTCAACATTGCCTGGCCGCGCAAAAGCACACGCCCTGTAGACCATGATGGGAATAAACGTTTTTCTTGAGCATACCACGAGCGCCCCTCATCGACATATCCCCCGCGCGCAATTGGGGTTTACATTGGGTAACTTTCAACAATTTCAGTTTGTTATACTGCCCTCGACCTATAAAAAAGACGTATGTAAGAATTCCCGTATCTTGCCGTAGCTTAACATCACCAGGGGTTGGAAAATGGATAGGTATCATCATGTCTTTTTTACGCAATATGACCATCAGAAAGGTGCTGCTGATGGTGTTGACGCTGTTTCTTTTGCTGTGGGGGGGGGGGGGGTGGCGTGGTTTACGCTCTCCGCCCTTAATCAGGCAACGCACTATTTGATCGTGGGTAACACCCAGGTGAAAGGACTGAACACGCTGACCAAAGGCGCAAACCAATCCATGAACACCGCAATCCGCCTGAATCAGGTGGTAACGCTAATGCAAAGCGGCAAATTGACCGATGTCGATGCCACGCTGGCGCAAGCTGTTGACGAATACAAAAGTTGACGAATACAAAAACAGTGCCGCCAGTCTGGAGGCCTTCAAAGTCATGCCTCACCCGCAGGTTGCGCAGCAAACGGTCGATGAAACCGTGCAAAACTGGCAGAACGTCCTGCAACAGGGTCTGCAACCGATGATGAGCGCGCTGCAAGAGAAGAAGTTTGCTGAATATCGGCGCGTATTCCGCGATGATTTTCATCCGTTGAATGATAAAGTTTATTGCTGCCGTCAATGGCTATCAGGCAGTCGCCGCCGATAACCAGACGGTGCAAACCATCGATCGTTTGGTGTCATGGTGCAAAAACATCCTGATGGTAGCACTGTTGGCTGGCGCGGTGATTCTGTTGCTCACCGATCGCTATCTGGTCAGCTGCGTCATCAAGCCCCTCACCGCGATCCGCCACCACTTCCGCACCCTGACCGAAGGCAAGCTAGAGAAGAATCTGAATGGCTTTGGCCGCAACGATGCCGGGCAGTTAGTGCCCTATTTACGGGAAATGCAGGACAGCCTGAAGGCGACCGTCATTGCCATTCGCGGCAGCGCCGATGCCATCTACGTGGGGACGTCAGAGATCTATGCGGGCAATAACGATCTCTCCAGTCGTACCGAGCAGCAGGCGGCAGCACTGCAACAAACGGCGGCCAGCATGGAACAGCTGGGCACCACGCTCAAGCACAACACCGACAATGTCCATCAGGCTACGCGCCTGGCAGAAAAAGCCACCGGCGTGGCGAAACAGGGCTGGGAAATGGGCAAAGAGTTGGGTGGCATTATGGGCAGCATCGCCGCCAGCTCGCATAAAATCACTGACATCACCAGCATGATCAATAGCATCGCGTTCCAGACCAACATTCTCGCGCTGAACGCGGCGGTCGAAGCGGCGCGCGCCGGCGAGCAAGGACGCGGGTTTGCCGTGGTTGCCAGTGAAGTGCGCAATCTGGCGCAAAAAAGCGCGCAGGCCGCCAAAGATATCGAAACCCTGATTGCCGAATCCGTTGAGCGCGTCGATGCCGGTGCGCGTCACGTAACCCGCACCGGCGATGTGATGGATAGCATTATTGAGGCCATCGGTCAGGTAAATGCGTTAATCGAAGAGATTGCCACCGCGTCCGATGAACAAAGTCAGGGCATTCATCAGGTAAGTCAGGCGATTAATGATATCGATGGCGTTACGCAACAAAACGCCGCGTTGGTGCAACAATCCGCTGCCGCAGCGGCTTCACTGGAAGAACAAGCACGCCAGCTCACGCAGGCGGTGGCGATTTTCCAAGTCAACGATGTACCACGCTATCAGGAACAGGCAGCGGCGTTTATTCCGCGTCTGGCGGCCTCTTCCTGAGCAATTGACGGTGGAGACAGCGGGCGTTGCACACGGCCGGTATGCGTTACGCAGGCGAACGTTATCCATAAGAGAAAGTATTGTATGCTATCCTTGCGCGAGGGCGAGGATAATACAAAAGGATACTTAACGTGAATCTGCCGGATACCATGAGTGCAACACCGCTGTATAAACAGCTCGAAGAAGCGCTGAAAGAGGCAATTCTCAGCGGTGAATTTCCGCCCGGACAACAAATCCCGACCGAAAACGATTTGAGCACCAGTTGGAATGTCAGCCGCGTAACGGTACGCAAAGCGCTGGATGCGTTGACCCGTGAGAAGCTGCTGACCCGTGTATCGGGTAAAGGCACCTTTGTATCGGAAGAGAAATTTCAGCGCAGCATGACGGGCATCATGAGCTTTAGCGAACTGTGCCGTTCGCAGGGACGCCGACCCGGCGCACGCACCATCAAATCCGTTTTCGAACCCGCCAGTAAAGAGATTCGTGAGCGCTTTGGCATGAGCAAAGAGGAAAAAGCGGTGGTGCTGGAGCGCATTCGCTATGCTGACGATGTGCCCGTTTCACTGGAAACCGTGTGGTTTCCACCGCGTTTTGCCTTCCTGATTAACGAAGATCTCAACAATAACTCGCTGTATGACGTCCTGCGCCAACACCACGGCCTGTGGTTTACCCACTCCAGCAAAGTGATCGAACTGGTGTACGCCAATTTCGATGTCGCACACTACCTTGGCGTCGCAGAGCGCCATCCGCTCATCTCGATCAAGAGTGAAATGGTGGACAACCACCGCGATATCTCGTGCATTTCCCACCAATTAGTGGTCGGTGACAAGCTGCGCTTCACGGTGTAATCACTTTTTCTTTCTGTTCATCGCGCCCTGTTACGGCTTAAATCGGGATCCGCATCGCGGCTCCCGATTTTTTATTGCTGCGTGTATTGCCATAAATGTATCCAAATGTAATACAAATAAAACAATATATTTAGATACATTGAAGATTCAATGTGCAAGACATGACGTAATAGAGCCAATGTCGGCAGCGACAGAAGAGTAAAAGTTATTATTATTCAACATATTATTAGCGACATCGTGGCCAGCAAAGCGGAGAAAGGGGGCGTTAAGCACGTTTACTACGTCGCCTGCGGGGGGCTCTTATGCAGCGTTTTATCCGGCAAAAGCCTTTATTGAGAAAGAGGCAAAAACGGTGTCTGTCGGGCTGTATAACAGCGGAGAGTTTATCCATAACCCGCCGGTAGCACTGGGTGAAAATGCCATCGTCGTCGTAGCGTCTCACAAGGGAAATACGCCGGAAACCATTCAGGCGGCAGCGTTGGCGCAAAGCCGTGGCGTGCCGGTTATCGGGTTAACCTGGGTAACGGATTCTCCACTGGTGGCTCACTGCGATTTTGTTGAAAGCTACAGCTTTGGCGATGGCAAAGATATCGCGCAGGAGAAAACGCTGAAAGGGCTGATCAGCGCCGTGGAGATCCTGCACCAGACCGAAGGCTATGTCGCTTATGATGATTTCCAGGATGGTCTGAGCAAAATCAACCGCATTGTTTATCGTGCCTGCGAACACCTGAGCAAACGGGCTGCGGCCTTCGCTCAGGAATATAAAGATGACAAGGTGATTTATACCATGGCCAGCGGAGCCGGTTACGGCGCGGCCTATTTGCAAAGCATCTGTATTTTTATGGAAATGCAATGGATCCACTCCGCGTGTATTCATAGCGGCGAATTTTTCCACGGTCCTTTTGAAATTACCGATGCCAACACCCCCTTCTTCTTCCAGTTTTCCGAAGGCAGCACGCGCGCCGTCGATGAGCGCGCCCTCAACTTTCTGAAAAAATATGGCCGTCGGATAGAAGTAGTGGATGCGAAAGAATTGGGCCTCTCCACCATCAAACCCAGCGTGATTGATTATTTTAACCACTCACTGTTTAACCCGTCATTCCGCACCTGATTTTTCTTTTTTCGGGACTTGACGGTATTCTGAAGTTCTGAATTTATTACTGCTTTTTGCAGACCAATCAGCATGAGTACTCCCCACGTTACCATCCGTAACC
>NZ_JBPETA010000097.1:0-11873 GCF_051710365.1 Symbiopectobacterium sp.
GGGCCTTGTTATAGGAGGGCCAGTTAGTGATTTTAAAATTTTGTTTTGCCATGGAGACCTGATTTTGAAACAACTATGGTGATCTGTTCCGATGATTACCCAAACTTTCTATTTATTCAACAAAGCCATGATACCCCTGCGGTTATCACGTGCTATCGGGATTTATTGAACAAGTCATTCCATTATTTCCAATGACTCGCCCTCACGTCCTTCACCCCATAGGCAGGAACGAAAAAGAAAAATACCAGGCTGACGCGGCGGCCAGCCTGTCATAACGGCGTCAAAATGCGGCGGCGAGGGGTAATAATTGTTGCTGAGTCAACGGGGCCAGAGGCAACGTCGTCGGCGTTTTTGGGTTAACCCAGGCGATTTCAGCCGCCGGGGTTACGACGCTATTCACACCCTGCACACGGTACACGTCGGCTTCAACAACATACCCAGGCTCATTGACCGCTTGATCGGAAAAATGACCAAGATACGTCAGATCCGCTATCGCAACCTGAATCGACAGCTCTTCTTTCAGTTCGCGCACCAGCGCCTGCTCTGGCGTTTCTCCGGGTTCCATTTTTCCCCCCGGCTGCATAAACGCGGTGGTGCCCTGTTTGCGAACCAGTAGACAGGCACCTGTCGCATCGGTGATCACGGCAGCGGCGATGCGAATCACACAGGTCGTCTCCATCGCCATCTCACCCTACCTGACGAAACGCGGGCGTCCACTTATGCGGCGGCGGCGTATAGGCAGCGAAAATGCGGAGAATATCCTCAATGCTGTCAGAAAATGTGAGCATATCGGCATAGGGTTGCTTCATAAACCCCTGTCTGACCATCGTTTCATTCATGGTTTTCAGCGGTTCAAAATAACCGTTAACATTGAGAAACGCGCAGGGTTTGTCATGAATCCCCAATTGCGCCCAGGTCCACTGCTCGAAAATTTCTTCCAGCGTCCCCGGACCGCCCGGCATCGCGATAAAGCCATCGGCAATCTGCGCCATTTTGGCTTTACGCTCATGCATGTTTTCCACCACATGCAGCGTGGTCAGGCCCGGATGAGAAAGCTCTTGATCGGCCAACAGGCGCGGCATGACACCGATCACCTCGCCGCCCTGCGCCAAAGCCGCATCCGCGACTGCGCCCATCAACCCGACACGACCACCGCCGTAAACAATGGCGATACCGGCCTGCGCCAGGGTTTTTCCCGTCATCCGCGCCGCATCAATAAAGGCGGTATCACTTCCCGCACTTGAACCGCAAAAAATTCCCATCACCATAATATGTCGCTCTTCTCCATATCGATTACTACGTATGCCGGCAAACCGGTCCATTCCACCAGGCATTTATTTATTCAGCTGGAAACCCCCCGGTTGCGTCCAGCGTTGCCAACGTGCACAGGCCGCTGCATCAAGCTCGGCAAGTGCCTGAGCCGTTTCCTCACGCCAGCGTTGTAACAGCGCTTTTTTACCGCTTAATGAAAACACCTTCACACCACGCTCTGGATCGTGCGGATAGGCATTGAGCATGCACAATGCGGGCAGCGGCAACCCCGAGCGCCCCAGCAGACGTGTCAACGCGGCAAAGGTGGGCTCCATGCCACGATGCGCAAAAGCAAATCCGGCTAGGCTGCGCCATTCGGCGTCTTCGAGTGTAGAAAGCTCGGTCATAGGCAGTTGCAACGACAGCGCCAGAGGGATAATACGGCGCAAGGCAGGCCATTCCTGAGCAAGACGCCATTCGGCACGCGTCGCCAGTTGCCGTCCTTCCTCACTGATAGGCAAAATCGCCATCGCGCTATAGCAGCCACTGCTCGCCTCGCGATGGCTGCCAATGCGCACCAGCCTAAACCCGCATGCCTGCCAGAATGCCCACAGTTCCGGCTGATAGCCAAAGCTGACCGACAGAAAATCAATGCCATCATCGCTCGCGGTGTCCCGTTGTGCAGCAATCAGTGCATAACCAATCCCGCTGCGCCGCTGCTCTGCGACAACCGCGATACGGCTGATACGCCGTGAGCGTAAACAAGGGGCTTGCCACTCATCACCGTGCGCGGCCAGCATTCCCGCCAGCGTCGATTTACCGCGCCCGCGCGCGGCGGTAATCACATAAACGCCCGGTGCCGCATCCTGTAGACGGGTCAGCAATGCCTGCTGCTGTGGCGTTGGGTCACCGCTGGCAGGTTGCCACGGTGCACGAGGAGTCAGCGGCTTTATGGCTCCCTCTTCTCCCTGCCGCCACAGCGTGACCTCATCGTCCGCCAGCAGTTGCTGCTGAAAATGCGTAATGAAATTCGGCGTGGCTATCGCCTGCGACTGCTCACTCCAGCGCAAACTATCAGCATCGGGCTGTTGTGCCCACGCGTGCCAGGGCGGGACCAGCAGCAGTAGCCAACTGCCCGCACGCAAAGTGCCAGCCACGATCGCCAGCGCTTCCACATCCAGCCCACTGCGAGCATCAAAGACGGCATGCTGATACTCCTGCCCCAGCAGCATCCGCGCTTTGCTAAAGGGTATGCTGTCAGGTTGCATGCCCCCCAGCCAAAGCCAATCCCCCGGCGTCTGTCGGCACAGCGCTTCCGCCTGCATTTGCACCCAATGCGCCTCGCCGCTGACCACCAGCAGGCGGCGCACGCCAACATGCCGCAGCAGCGCAGGGTCGCCATTCGAGTCAGCACTGAGCAGGTTCGGGGTGATAAGCTCAGACATGCCAATACCGTTCTCAGGATTTGCCAATCAACAACGAGAGCAGACCTGCCGCAATCAGCGGACCTACGGGCACGCCGCGGAACAACGCGACGCCGGCCACAGTGCCAATCAGCAATCCTGACACCACGGAAGGTTGATTGCTCATCAGAGAAACGCCGCGACCACCGAGCCAGGAAACCGCAACGCCCACCGCAATCGCTATCAGCGATTTCCAGTTAAGGAACGCCTGAAAGAAGTCGTGGGCGCTGATTTTCCCACTAGCGATCGGGGCCATCACGCCAATGGTCAAAATCAGTATCCCGATGCTCAATCCATATTTTTCCACCAGCGGGAAATAACCGTTCAGCGGCGTCAAGCGTACGGCCAGCAGCGCCAACATCGCCCAGGTGACCGTCATGTTGTGGCTGATAATACCGAGTCCTGCAAGGCCGAGCAGGATCAGAAGCGTGGGATCGAAAGAAGTCATGAGGAAGGGGTTTCCTGCCATGCTGAAGTCAAGATATCGGTTTCATTCAAGACTCAGATGATAGCACTGTTTTGACACCGCTAATTAGCCCAATACCCACATTGGTACGGGTAAACTGCCATTCTCCGCTTAGTGCAGAGAATGGCAGGCAACGGCGCGCACGCAACGTTTAACACGAAAACGATTGCGCGTTTAGTCCAATTTTACGCCAAGACGGTGTGCAACTTCTTCATAGGCTTCAATCAAACCACCCAGACTTTGACGGAAACGGTCTTTGTCCATCTTGTTCAGGGTTTGCTTGTCCCACAGACGGCTGCCGTCCGGGGAGAACTCATCACCCAGCACCACTTCACCTTTGAACAATCCGAATTCCAGTTTGAAATCCACCAGAATCAAGCCCGCGTCATCAAACAGTTTGCTCAGCACGTCGTTGGCTTTGTAGCTCAGTTCTTTCATGCGCGCCAGGTGGGTTTCATTCACCCAACCAAAGGTTTTGCAGTAAGATTCATTCACCATCGGATCGTGCAGGGCGTCATTTTTCAGGAACAGGTCAAACAGTGGCGGGTTCAGGGTAATGCCCTCTTCCACACCCAGGCGTTTCACCAGAGAACCGGCAGCACGGTTACGCACCACGCACTCTACCGGCACCATCTCCAGCTTTTTCACCAGCACTTCGTTGTCGGACAGCAACTTGACCATTTGCGTCGGGATGCCCGCTTCTTCCAGTTTGCTCATGATGAAATGGTTGAACTTGTTGTTCACCATACCTTTACGATCAAACTGTTCAATGCGCGCGCCATCACCGGCTGACGTATCATTGCGAAATTCCAGCACCAACAGATCGGGATCTTCAGTGGTGTAGACCGTTTTCGCTTTTCCGCGATACAACTCAGCTAGCTTTTGCATCTTTTATTACTCCACACAGTTGTGGGCCACCGACAACGGGCCCGATGATTTAATACTTGATTAACAATAAAAATACCGGCATTCGCCGGGCCGAATAAAGAAGGGCCGGATGCGACCGGCCCTTGCTGTTAGTGACTGAGTGCCGCCTGGAAGACGGCGACGAGCGCGTCGTTTTTCGACTGGCTGAGGGTATGCCCTTTCGAGTCGATAAACTGCAACGTGCTGCGGTTACCCAGATCGCCAACCTGCAATTTGTAATCGCCGTTGGTCAGTTCAGGGTCTTTCGCCCCCAAACGTTCCCAGGCGCTGCTGCCCGGTGCTTTGTAGGTCACCGCAATGGAGCCTTGCGGACGGCTGCGATCGTTCACCTTCATGCCGACTTTTTCCAGCGCGGCAGGAAGACGATCCCAGACCACTGAATAAGGGCCACGCACCACCAGCAACGGCAGGCCGCTGTCATCCGCACCGCTCAGCACGTCCAGCGTACCGACTGCGCGATTGACCTGCGCATTCTCACGCGCGGCCGCCTGTTTCTCCAACGCGTCTGACAGAGTATTGGCCATCAGACTGGTATAACGTTGCACCTGAAGCGCCTCTGCCACCGGCGTATTCTGCACTTCGAGGCCGAGCAGTTTCACCACAACCGCGACCTGATACCCTTGAGGTTGAACGGAGATCTGATAACGCGCGCGGTACGGCACACTTTCATCGTCACGCGGCCAGAAGATCCAATCGGTGGTCAGCGTCTGCGAGGCATCCTGACGGCTGGCAATCACATAGCCCTTGTCCTGAACGATTTGCACCACCTGCGGCCACAGACGGTTCGCCTGCGCGTTATTTTCGATCAGCAAGGTGGCTGTATCACCGGAAATTTGCGTGCGCGATCCGCTTAACAACGCCAATGGCTGGAGAGGAGGACGAATATCTAACGCTTTACCCAGTTCACCGGTTGATGAGGCTGCCGGGATCTCGTAATCCCCATTCTGCACCGGAAGGATCATTCCCGCCGGTGCCACTAACGTCCTCGGTTGTGGCGCTTTCAAATAGGACTCATCGCCGCTGACCTGACGTTTGTGACGCTGATCGCTAGAACATGCTGCTAATAGCATAACCAGCGACAAACCAACCACTTTTGCCACCATGGACTTTTGCACTGAAGAAGTCATCAAATCTCCCTAAGGGTTACTGCAAACCAGCTTGCTTCAATGCGCGCTCCATCACTGACCGACCGGCGTCAGTCAGCGGCGTCATCGGCAAGCGAAGCGTATCGGTCGCCATCAATCCTAATGCCTTGCATGCCCATTTCACCGGGATCGGATTAGGTTCAACAAATAATTTCTGATGCAGTGGCATCAGGCGTTGATTCAAACGGCGCGCCGCAGCGAAATCACCTTGTGCCGCCAGTGCGCACAGTTGTGCCATTTCCCGCGCCGCAATGTTCGCCGTCACGGAAATCACGCCTCGACCACCGAGTTGCATAAAATCCAGACTGCTGGCGTCATCACCGCTCAGCAAAATGAATTTATCATCAACCAACTCTTGGATCTGACTCACACGGCTTAAGTTCCCGGTAGCTTCTTTCACCGCAACAATATTTTTCACTTCGGAAAGACGGGCGATGGTTTCCGGCAGCATGTTACAGCCGGTACGCGACGGTACGTTATACAGAATTTGCGGTAAATCGGTGTGCTCGGCAATCACTTTAAAATGCTGGAACAACCCTTCCTGCGTCGGGCGGTTGTAGTAAGGGGTTACCGTCAGGCAGCCCACTACGCCGGTTCCGTGAAAGCGTTTGGTGAGAGAGATGGCTTCCGACGTCGCATTGGCACCCGTTCCGGCTATCACCGGGATACGTCCGTCTGCCAGTTCCAGCGTCATCATCACCACATCGCCATGTTCATCATGGCTCAAGGTGGCGGACTCTCCGGTGGTTCCGACGGACACTATCGCCGCAGTTCCGCTAGCAATATGATAATCAACAAGTTTTTTCAAGCTTGCACGATCGACGGCTCCGTTGTCGTCCATCGGCGTAACCAGTGCAACAATACTTCCCGTAAACATTCGCCATCCCCTCCAAAAACAAGTTTTCATGGTACTTTTGACTTCACTGCAAAAGCAAGCGCGCAACCGCGTTGTCGGCGTCTGACATGCGGTTTTTTTCTTTCTGCATGCCGCGACTGACGGCGGCGCGGGAAAACGCACGCAGAACAAACTCAAAATTGCCCCAGACAATTTTTTGTGTTTACCATGTTACTCTCAACCCGATGCAGAGGAAGCAAGATTTTGCCGAGCCAACAAGAACATTTTCTGGTTATCACCGCCCTCGGCGTCGATCGTCCCGGGATTGTGAACGCCATCACACGTCACGTCAGTAGCTGTGGCTGTAACATTGAAGATAGTCGTCTTGCGATGCTGGGCAAAGAGTTCACGTTCATCATGCTGCTGTCGGGAAGTTGGAATGCCATCACGCTTATCGAATCCACGCTGCCGCTCAAAGGGGCGGAAATGGAATTGTTGATCGTGATGAAGCGCACGGAGTCTCAGGCTCGCCCACCGATGCCCTCAACGGTATGGGTCAAGGTTGAACTGGCGGATTCACCGCATATCATTGAACGCTTTACCGCCCTGTTTGACGCCCATCACATGAACATTGCGGAGCTGGTTTCAAAAACGCAGCCCGCCACCAGCGGACATCCGTCAACGTTATATATTCAAATCACCGCACACAGCCCTGAAACGCTTAATGGCGCAATTATTGAGCCAGCCTTTCATCAGCTATGTACAGAACTGCACGCACAAGGCAGTATTAGCGTCGTGAACTATCCACAGCATGAAGAGAAAGATGGAGAGTAGTGATGAACACACTGAAAGCCGGTGATACCGCACCGAAATTTAGCTTGCCCGACCAGGATGACGAACAAGTAAATTTAACCGACTTCCAGGGACAAAAAGTGTTGGTCTATTTTTACCCTAAAGCGATGACGCCGGGATGTACCGTGCAAGCCTGCGGTTTGCGCGACAACATGGAAGACCTGAAGAAACATGGCGTGGAAGTGCTGGGTATTAGCACCGACAAACCGGAAAAACTGTCTCGCTTTGCGGAAAAAGAGCTGCTGAACTTTACGTTGTTGTCCGACGAAGATCATCAGATCTCACAAGCCTTCGGCGTGTGGGGCGAAAAGACATTCATGGGAAAAACCTACGACGGCATTCACCGTATCAGCTTTTTGATTGGTGAAGACGGTAAAGTGGCGCACGTGTTTGATGATTTCAAAACCAGCGATCACCACGATATCGTACTGAACTATCTGAAAAGCGCCTGATAGCGCGTCAGGTATCCACCGGCACTGTTAAGGTGTCGGTGTTTTTGCGTTATCCTGATTCACACTGCGCGCAACCTTGTGCTTGCTGTTTTTTGCACGGTGCGCTTTTATGCTGCACTTTTCCCGCATTCCACTTTGCATGCTCCCTCCGCGCTGGCTAAGATAGGCGCTAATCGCTTTTACCGTGCAGTCGAGAAGGTCCCACTCATGGTCTTCAATTGGTTAGGTGCTGAACGTCCTCGCATTACCGCTCCGGCAGGCAAGACGTTTCTGCGTGGATTCAGAGTAAAGAAAACCCTGACTGCGCTGCTGTTCAGCGCAATGCTGGGCGGCATCGCGGCGCCCGTTGGTGCGGATATGCAGGATCAGCTTCCCGATATGGGAACCACAGCAGGCGGTACGCTCAGTATCAATCAAGAAATTGCCATGGGTGATTTCTACCTACGGCAAATGCGCGGCGGTGCACCGCTGATTGACGATCCGCTGCTGGTACAATACATCAACCAACTGGGCCAGCGGTTAGTAAAAAGCGCCAACTCAGTATGCACGCCTTTTCACTTCTTCATCATTCGCAACGATGAGCTGAACGCCTTTGCCTTCTTCGGTGGCAATGTGTTCATCCATTCTGCCTTGTTCCGCTACGCAGAAAACGAAAGCGAACTGGCCTCGGTGCTGGCGCATGAAATCTCGCACGTCACCCAACGCCATCTGGCGCGCGCCATGGAATCACAACAGCGTAGCGCCCCGCTTACCTGGGTGGGGGCATTGGGTTCCATTCTGCTCGCCATGGCCAATCCGCAGGTGGGAATGGCGGCCCTGAGCGGGACGTTGGCGGGCGCGCAGCAGGGAATTATCAGCTTCACGCAGTCCAACGAACAGGAAGCCGATCGTATTGGCCTGCAAGTGTTGCAGCGAGCCGGGTTTGATCCGCAGGCTATGCCTAACTTCATGCAAAAATTAGCCGATCAATCACGCTATGCCACCAAACCGCCGGAAATGCTGCTGACACACCCGTTGCCGGAGAGTCGTCTGGCCGATGCCCGCAACCGCGCCAACCAGATGCGCCCGGCGCCCACCCAATCCTCGCAGGATTTTCTGTTTGCCAAGATGCGCGCGCTGATGATGTACAGCACCGCTTATAAGGCTACTGTAGATGAAACCATTGATAACTGGCTAAAAGGCAATGTGCGCGAGCAGCTTGCCGCACAGTACGGCAAAGCGGTGCGCGCTTATGAAGAGAAGAAATATGACGATGCCCGTGCCGTGCTTCAGCCACTGCTGGATAAAACTCCGGACAGCCCCTGGTTTCTCGATCTGATGACGGATATCGATCTGGCGCAAAACAAAGCCGCGCAGGCCATCGCACGCTTACAAAAAGCGCCGGGCGCCCAGAACAATCCGGTACTGCAATTGAACCTGGCTAACGCCTATGTCACGGGTGGTCAGGCCGCCGCAGCTAGCCGCCTGCTCTATCGTTATACCTACGCCAATCCGGGCGATCCCAACGGTTGGTCACTGCTGGCGCAGGCCTCCGCCGCACAAGGCATGCGTGCCGAAGAGCTTGCCGCGCGCGGAGAGGAGCTGGCGTTATCCGGAAAACTGGATCAGGCCATCGGGCTGTTCAGCAATGCCAGCTCGCTGAGTAAACTCGGCAGTCTGGAGCAGGCGCGCTATGATGCCCGCATTGACCAGTTACGCCAGTTACAGCAACGCTTCCGTCAGTTTGAAAAATCTTGATAAACAGCAAGGAACAGCCCATGTCGCACGATATCGTTATTTATCACAACCCGCGCTGCTCCAAGAGCCGTGAAACGCTGGCGCTGTTGCAGCAACATGGCGTCACGCCGCGCGTGGTGCTCTATCTGGATACGCCACCGGATGCCGCACAGATTCGCCAACTGTTATCACAGTTAGACTTTAGCAGCGCACGTGAATTAATGCGCCAGAAAGAAGACCTGTACCGCGAATTAAATCTGTCGGATACGACGTTAAGTGAAACACAGCTGATTGCTGCACTGGTTGAACATCCCAAGCTGATTGAGCGCCCGATTGTGGTCAACGGAGAGCGGGCACGTATCGGCCGCCCGCCGGAGCAAGTGCTCGCGCTGTTATAGCCCCAGGATCTCTTTGACGAAGGGGATAGTGAGTTTACGCTGGGCGGTAATGGAGGCGTGATCGAGCTGATCGAGCGTCATAAACAGCGTGCGCATTTCGCGATCGAGCCGCTTCAACAAAAAGCGGCTCACATCTTCTGGCAGCTCAAAGCCTCGCAGGCGGGCGCGCAACTGTAACGCCTCGCCTTTCTCTTCATCAGAGAGCGGCTGCAATTTATAAATCTGCCCCCAATCCAGACGAGATGCCAAATCAGGCAGATGCAAATTAAGCTGACGCGGTGGGCAATCGCCGGTGATCAACAGCCGGGTGTGCCCCCCTTCCTGAATACGATTGTAGAGGTTGAACATCGCCATTTCCCAGGCATCATCGCCTGCAATGGATTCGATATTGTCGATACAGACCAGCGCGAGTTGCTCCATGCCGTCCAGGACTTCAGGCACAAAATAGGCGCGTTTGTCTAACGGCACATAGCCCGCCGCATCGCCCTGACGTGATAACGCCGCGCAGGCGGCATGCAGCAGATGGCTGCGCCCTCCCCCTTCCCGTGACCAGAAGTAAATATAGCTACCGTGCTCTTGTTGCAACACGTTGTGAAGGGCGGCCAGAAGTGACGCGTTTTCTCCCGGATAGAAACTGGCAAAGGTTTCGTCATCAGGCAAAGAAAGTGGCAGTGAAAGCTGTGCCGGCGTGTTCAGAAGCACCTCATGTTCAATTCGGCGGGAAAACGGACTGAGTTTACCACAGAAAGCGAGCCCTGTTGATAGCGCATCAACCGGGCTGTCTTTCTTAATACCGCGTCACTGTTCAGGCGAATTGTCCTAAGGCAATGCGGTTACCCGGCATGTTGGACATACGGCTTGATAATCCCCGTCGCTAGCAGATCTTTTTCTTGTCCGTTGATCCGCGCCGTGGCGGAATCGATCTGGAATGTCACGTCACCAGGCTTGCAAAAATCTTTGGTTTTTTGAGGAACCAGCGTGGCGGAACGAAAGGAGCTGTATTCCCTGCCGTGCAGGCTTTCATCCATAGTATTCATGCCAAAGGGGGCAAACGCCATCGTGTATTGCCCGCTGGCACCCTCGCTGTTTTTTAACGTGACGACGACGCGCAAATTGGCCACTTCAGCAAGTTTGTTGGTATCAACGATAAAATGATTTTCACATTTCAATGCGCCCCCGTTGCCACCGAGAAAGGTCGATTCGTTTTTCAACACCAATGCGGGCAAGGTCTGGCGGTTTTCTTCACGCCCACGCTTATCGTTCACGCAGTGCGCTGTATAGCTGGCTTTTGTTTCGTCAGAGCGCCCCGGCTGCGATACTCCCAGGCCTTCTGGCAATCGCTCGTCACACCCTGACCGTTGTAATAGATCCAGGCGAGGTATTTTGCCGCCCGCGATACGCCTTTGTCGTAGGCCTGCGTAAACAGCGTTCGCGCCTTGTCATAATCAACGTCAATCCCTTCACCGGTGTAATACATTTCTGCCAGATTGAGAATGGCATCTTTGTTACCCTGCTGTGCAGCACGTTCAAACCAAACGACAGCCTCTGGTGCAGCGGCATCGACACCCCAGCGACCTTCGCGATAGGCCAGACCAAGAAGATTCTGCGATTCCGGCTCTCTCCCCTCTGCTGCGCGGCGAAACCAACGCATCGCCTCGATGTCTTTCTCTTTTATCGGGGAGTAACCGAAATTATAGAAATGGCCGACGTAGAAGTTTACTTCGGGATCGCCCTGCTGTGCCCAACGCTTCGCCAGCCGTAACGTGTCGCTTTTACTCAAGCCGAGGCGGCTGAATACCCGACGCGTTTCCGCATTGGCCGTATTTAAATAGCGGGAAACATACTTCAGGATCGGTGCGCGCATCTCTGCATCGGTTTCAGCCTTTGCTTTGGCTTCATAGATGGTGTACCCGAGTGACTTGGTCGTTTCGATATCAATATCTGCGGCGTTAATCTTTTCCAGCAGTTGGCTGGCCCGGGCGCTATCCTGCGGCACGCCGACGCCATATTGATAAAAATACCCGGCGTTATAACAGCCATAATCGCCACCCAGTGCGCACGCTTGCTGATAATAGTCGATGGCCTGTTGGATATTTTTGGGAACGGAAACGCCAAACTCATAGACAAAACCCAATACCGAGAGGGCATGAGGATCCTGACGTTTAGCCAAATCGGTGAGAGCGGTCAGCGCAGTATTATCTTGCTGTTCGAGGCGGTCGTACAGCCTATCGGCGTCATCAGCATCTTGGGCAAAAGCAGAACACGAAAGACCCAGTAACAACGCCAATGTTATTTTCTTCATGATTAACAATCACTTGTCATATTTTTTCTGTTTCCGGGGATAATACCATCCCCGGAAACCAGAGCA